>NJBO01000008.1 GCA_005223075.1 candidate division TA06 bacterium B3_TA06
GGACATCTTTTCTATTACGGGTCGCGGCACGGTGGTAACGGGTAAGGTGGAGCGCGGTAGGATTGTTCCTGGCGACGAGGTAGAGCTTATCGGCTTCGGTATGCACCGCAAGACTGTAGCTACCAGTTTGGAGATGTTTCGCAAGATATTGGACGAGGCTATAGCTGGAGACAACGTTGGTGTTCTTCTGCGCGGTATAGACAAGGACGAGGTGGCTCGCGGTATGGTGGTAGCGAAGCCGGGTTCGATAACGCCTCACACGAAGTTTGTCGGACAGGTGTACGTTTTAAAGAAGGAGGAGGGCGGACGTCACAGTCCGTTCTTTGCCGGTTATCGTCCTCAGTTCTACATTCGTACTACGGACGTTACGGGTTCTGTTGCGCTTCCAGATGGAGTAGAGATGGTGATGCCTGGTGACAACGTAGAGTTGACGGTGGAGTTGATCTCCGACGTTGCATTGGAGGACGGTTCCCGGTTTGCGATCCGAGAGGGTGGTCGCACCGTAGGCGCCGGCGTAGTCACCAAGGTAGTGGAGTGATGCGTGTAATCATAACACTTGCCTGTTCGGAGTGTAAGCGACGCAACTACACTACCACCAAGAACAAGCGCAACACACAGGATCGTGTTACCCTAAAGAAATACTGCCGATTCTGCCGCAAGCATACAGAACACAAAGAAGTTAAGTAACAGGCCTGTAGCTCTAACGGCAGAGCACCGGACTCCAAATCCGGGTGTTGGGGGTTCGAATCCCTCCAGGCCTGCTTGAACCAAGCGAGGAGCGAGTGTTTGGTAAGCTTAGAGATTTCTTCAAAGGTGTAATCAGCGAGATGAAGCGCGTCTCCTGGACATCACGCAAGGAGCTTATAGGCGCTACTGGAGCTGTTCTTATCCTGAGCACCATAATGGCGCTGTTTGTGTGGGGTATAGATACGGTATTTAAGACACTTCTAGCGCTTCTTTTGAAAGCGTTCTTATGAAGTTTTTTGTCGTTCACACCTACACCGGGCACGAGGCCAAGGTGAAGAAGCTTCTTTCCAAGCTGATTGAACGCAGTGAGTTGGCGGATAAGTTCGGTCGGATCATAGTGCCTGTGGAGCGGGTGTGGCGCATTAAGAAGGGCAAGAAGAGTGTAGAGGAGAGACGTCTCTTTCCAGGACACATCCTTGTCGAGCTGGAGCCCACCGAGGAGACGTTTAAGCTGATCAACTCTACTCCTGGAGTGGTGAGACTCTTGGGTACCAAAAAGAGTCCCTCCGCCCTGTCAGAAGAAGAGACTGTGGCCGTTCTGGAGGAGATGAACAAGGGGCAGGAGAAGATGACTGCAGAGGTGCCATTCTCGACCGGCGAGAGCGTCAAGATCACCTCAGGCCCATTTGCCGGTTTTATCGGGACGGTGGATGAGATCAACCCGGAGCGCGGGAAGGTGCGGGTGTTTGTGACGATCTTCGGGCGTTCGACGCCCATAGAACTTGATATTATCGAGGTGCAAACGATTTAGCACATGAAGGAGAAAGAAAGTGGCCAAGGCTAAAGGTAAACAGGTTATTGGACAGATCAAGCTGCACATCCCTGCGGGCCAGGCGACCCCTGCTCCTCCGGTAGGCCCCGCTTTGAGTCAGTGGCAGCTTAACATCCCGGAGTTCTGCAAGCAGTTTAACGCTGCTACCTCTAAGCTCTCTCCGGGATTGATCACGCCGGTAGTGATCACCGTCTACAAAGACAAGAGCTTCTCCTTCGTTACGAAGAGCCCGCCGGCGTCGGTCCTTTTGAAGCAGGCCTGTAAGATAGCCAAGGGATCAGGCACGCCTAACACCCTGAAGGTGGCTTCTATCAAAAGAAAACAGCTTATGGAGATCGTCCGCAAGAAGGCCGATGATCTCAATGCTGCATCCGAGGAGGCGGCTATAAGGATTATCGAAGGAACCGCCCGATCCATGGGCATCACGGTGGAGGATTGATGCAGCACGGTAAACGATTTCGCGATCTGGCAACGAGGATCGACACAAGCCGTGTGTACCCGTTGGATGAGGCTTTGCCTTTGCTCAAGGAGACGGCAAGCGCCAAATTTGATGAGACCGTGGATATAGGCGTCAAGCTGGGCGTTGATCCGCGCAAGGCCGATCAGATGGTGCGTGGCACGGTCTCTTTGCCCAAAGGAACAGGTAGGGAAGTTAAGGTGCTGGTTTTCGCCAAGGGCGAGAAGGAACAGGAGGCAGCCGAAGCAGGAGCTGACTACATCGGCCTTGATGATCTTGCTGAAAAGATTCAAGGGGGATGGGTTGACTTTGATGTCGCGGTAGCTACGCCGGATGCGATGTCTGTAGTCGGAAGATTGGGTAAGCTCCTGGGTCCCAGAGGTCTTATGCCCTCTCCCAAAGCTGGAACCGTTACCTTTGACGTCGCTCAGGCGGTTAAGCAGATCAAGGGCGGGCGAGTGCAGTTCCGCACTGACCGGACAGGTAACGTCCACGCTGTGCTCGGCAAGATGAGTTTTTCAACCCAGGACATTAAAGCGAACCTGTTGGCGTTTATTTCCGAGCTTGCGAGACTGCGCCCCAAGACCTTCAAAGGGCAGTATATCCGCTCCATATATATGTCCGCCACGATGGGGCCGTCTATAAAGCTTGATCCAAAAGAAGTTACGGAGCTTGTACGCAAAGAGGAGTTGTAATGATCAAGGCGGAGAAGAAAAAGCTGGTTGCCGAGCTCGTCCGGGAGTTCAGCAAGGTAGATAACTACTACTTTGCCGACTTTACCGGGATCAACGCCAACGATGTGACCCGCCTACGTAGCCAGCTGCGTGCTGAGAACGCCCGGATGAGGGTTGTCAAGAACCGCTTGCTGGTACGTGTCTTATCCGAGCTCGATATAAAGATCCCTGATCCAGCGGTTCTGCTTAGCTCTACCGCTGTGCTTTATTCCTTGGATGATGAGTTGGTTCCGGCACGCAAGGTTTCGGAGTTCGCCAGCAAGGATGTTCCCATAAGATTCAAGGGAGCGTTTCTTGAAGGACGTTTCTTTACGGTTGAGGAGGTAGAGCGTCTGGCAAAGATTCCATCACATGATGAGTTGCTTTCGCAACTCGTTGGCCTATTTGAAGGAGCAAAGAGTGCGCTGGTCAGTGTATTGCAGGCCAAGCTGCAGGAGTTAGTAGGAGTTTTGAGTTCGCTCAGAGCGCAAAAGGAGGTACAATGAGCGAAGAAGCCGTCAAGGCTAAGGAGACTAAAGAAGCTAAAAAGGCTAAAGTAACCAAGGAAGCCGCCACTGCGGTTGCAGAAAAGAAAGAGGAGAAGAAGGTAAAGAAGGTCAAGGCCGGCACAGTCAAGCTGGACAAGCTTGTTGATGAGATCGGTTCTCTTACCGTGCTTGAGCTCGCTGAGCTGGTGGAGACCTTGAAGGAGAGGTTTTCAATCCAGGCGGTTGCAGTTGCTCCCGCCGCTGCTGCGGGGGCTGCTGCTGGTGCTTCTGCCGAAGTTGTCGCTGAGAAGAATGAGTTTGACATTGTTCTTACCGATGTTGGCGGACAGAAGCTGCAGGTTCTAAAGGAGGTTCGTAGCGTCACCAGCCTCGGACTCAAGGAAGCCAAGGATCTTATCGACAACCTCCCTGGAACCGTTAAGGAAGCCGCTGGCAAAGAGGAAGCCGAGGAGATCAAGAAGAAACTGGAGTCGGTTGGAGCCAAGGTAGAGCTGAAGTAGGCTGATGAAGTTCAAGGACTTCTCTAAGCTTCCGAGATACGGAACGGCCGAGGCGATGAAGAACATCCAGATAGGCTCTTTCGAGGAGTGTCTGCAGACCGATGTTGTGCCCGAGAAGCGAAAACTCATAGGCCTGGAGGCCGCTTTCGACGAGGCCTTTCCTATAGAGGATATTCATAGTCATCTTCGGCTTGAATATCTGGGCTACGAAGTAGGACCTTCGCTTTATACGCCTGAGGAGGCGATTGAGCGAGGCGCCACCTACTCCAGACCTGTAAACGGTTTCTTCAGGCTGACCCGGTTCTTTGAACCCGAAGAAAAGGGGGCCGAGCCACGCCTAAAGGATGTAATCGGACAGAAGGTCTACATCTGTGACGTTCCCTACATCACCTCGGGCGGCAGCTTTATCATCCACGGGGTGGAGCGCGTGGTTATCAGCCAGTTGCAGCGCTCACCTGGTATCTACTTCTCATTGATGAAGGGCGCCTACTCCACGCTGATTGTTCCCGAACGCGGCGCCTGGTTCCAGATAGACGTTGGCAACAACAACGTCCTCACCGCGGTCTTTGAGCGAAGGCGCAAGGTGCCCCTTTTTACCTTCCTAAGGACTCTGGGGTATACCCCTGAGGATCTGGTAGACGAGTTCGTTCGCACGCGCGAGACAGCTCCCAAAGAGGGAGTTGTTTTGGCCGCCACGGTCAAGACCCCGGATGGGGTGACCCTGGCCGATCTCGGTGACGAGCTTACCGCCGAGCTGTGTGGATTCCTTAGGGAACGCCGGATCTCCAAGGTCAAGGTATTCGATGAGGACCGCTACGGTGTGCGTGTGCTTATTGATTCGATCCGTGCCGATAAGTCTACCTCGGAAGATGACGCCTTGCGGAGGATCTACTACAAGCTGCGTTCGGTGATGCCCTCAACGATCGATCTGGCCAAAAGACTTGTCTTCGGGATGCTTTTCGATCACCGCAGGTTCAGTTTGGGCAGGGTAGGCAGACACAAGCTTAACGCGAAACTCGGGTTTAAGAAAAGAAAGGATCTGATCCTGCGCAAGGACGAGATGCTTGCCATCTCAAAGAGACTTATCGAATTCGCCGAGCGCCGTCATCCCTCTGATGATATGGATCACCTCTCCAACCGTCGGGTTAAGGGTATAGGAGAGCAGCTTTACAACGTTTTCCGTCAATCGCTTCTGCAACTGGGACAGAACTCCAAGGAGCGCGCGAGCTTCATCGACGAGGAAAAGGCGACCCCGCTTGAACTTCTCAACTCTCCGGTCGTCTCCAACAGCGTTACGCGTTTCTTTACCACCGGCACTGTATCCCAGTTTATGGAACAGGTCAATCCGTTGGCAGAGCTTACGCATAAGCGTCGTCTGACAGCACTCGGCCCGGGTGGACTCACCAAGGAGACAGCAGGTTTCGAGGTGCGCGACGTTCACTACTCCCACTTCGGCCGCATCTGTCCTATAGAGACCCCGGAAGGGCAGAACATCGGTCTCATCACATCGCTTGCCTACTACAGTAAGATCGACGCTTACGGCTTTATCAAGACCCCTTACGTAAAGGTCGAGAACGGTCGTATAACCGGCAAGATTGATTACCTGAACGCCGAAGCCGAAGAGGAGTTTAGCATCGCCCCCCCTGACGAGCTTGAGTTTGACTCCGAGCGCCGCATCAAGGGCAAGGAGGTCCCCGCACGCTTGAGGGGTGAGGTGGTGATGGTTCCGCCCGAAAAGATTGACTACGTGACCTTCTCTCCCAGACAGATATTCTCGCCCTCAACCTCTCTTATTCCATTCCTTGAGCACGACGACGGCGACCGGGCTCTCATGGGTTCAAATATGCAGCGTCAGGCCGTACCACTTATCCGGCCAGAGGCTCCTTATGTTATGACAGGCGTAGAGGAGACAGTTGCCCGAAAGGCGGAGTCGGTTGTTGCAACAGACGAACCCGGACGAGTGGCTTACGTGGATGCCAAGAGGATACTCCTCGAGACGAAGCAAGGCATCCGCGAGTACCGGTTGCGCAACTTCCAGAAATCCAATCAGTATACCTGTATCCACTACCGGCCGATTGTTAAACCTGGCGAGCGTGTAAAGCGTGGCCAGGTTATGGCCGACGGCCCTTCAACCTGCCAGGGGCATCTTTCACTGGGACGCAACATCCTGGTTGCTTTCATGCCTCTATGGGGTTATAACTATGAGGATGCGATCGTCGTCTCAGAGCGGATTCTGGTGGAGGATGAGTTTACCTCCATCCAGGTTCTTGAGTACGAGGTCCAGGCCCGTGAGACCCGTCTTGGCCCGGAGGAGATTACTCGTGATATACCAGGGGCGTCAGAATCTGACCTGGTTGATCTTGATGAGTTCGGGATCGTTCGCATCGGGGCGGAGGTTAAACCCGACGATATCCTTGCGGGCCGCATCACCCCTCGAGGAGACACAGAGCTTACCCCTGAGGAGCGTCTTCTTCGTGCGATCTTCGGAGAGAAGGCGACAAACGTCCGCGATACCTCTCTGCGCGTGGAGCCCGGCGTCTTCGGCACGGTGATAGGGTGCAGGATCCTTACACGCAATACCCAGGATCCCCTGGCACGTCGTGTAATCGAGGAGCGCCGTCGCAGCGTTGAGAGGCGCTTCGACGACCGTCGTGAGCTACTACTTGCTCAGCGCGACACAGAACTGCGCCGCCTGCTTTCAGGCCAAAAACTTGCCGCTGCGGTTCTCAGTAAACGCGGTAAGGAGATACTTGCCAAGGGTGAGGTTCTTACAGATTCGCTTCTTGAGGATCTGCCTTTTGACAAACTGAAGCTTGCAAAGATTCAACTTACCGATAAGAAGAAGACAGCCAAGCTCTCCGAACTACTACAGCGAACGGCAAAGGTTCTTTCCGAGCTGGAAGACGAGCTGCGTAGCCAGCTTGAAAACGCCTCAAGGGGCGATGATCTGCCGCACGGGGTGCTTAAATCGCTAAAGATCTACATCGCTCAGAAGCGAAACCTCTCGGTAGGTGACAAGCTTTCAGGTCGTCACGGTAACAAGGGTGTTGTCTCCAAGATCCTTCCGGTCGAGGACATGCCTTACCTGTCTGACGGCACGCCGGTTGACATGGTCCTTAACACCTTGAGTGTGCCCTCGCGTATGAACATCGGACAGATCCTTGAGACGATCCTGGGATACGCCGCTCACCGGTTGGGTTACAACGCTGTCTGTCCGATCTTTGAGGGCGCCACGATTGAAGAGATCAAAGAAGAACTTCGTGAAGCCGGCCTGCCTTTGTCCGGTAAGGTGAGGTTGCGCGACGGCCGCACCGGAGAGGAGTTCGACGGAGACGTCACCGTAGGCTACATGTATATGATGAAGCTCATTCACATGGTTGATGACAAGATTCACGCCCGTTCGACCGGAACCTACTCGCTTATCACCCAGCAGCCACTGGGCGGTAAGGCTCAGTTTGGCGGTCAGCGTTTCGGAGAGATGGAGGTCTGGGCGCTTGAGGCTTACGGTGCCGCTCATACCCTTCAGGAGATGTTAACCATTAAGTCCGACGACGTGGAAGGGCGCAACGCCTTGTATGAGGCGCTTATCAAGGGGCAAAACCCTCCGCCTCCAACGATGCCGGCAAGCTTTAACGTGCTTGTCAAGGAGCTTCGAGGGCTTGGGCTTAATCTAGTTCCACTAAAGGAGAAGAAGAATGCCTCCCGATAGAGTTGAAGGTTGGGATTTTGATGCACTCAGGATTCAGATAGCCTCACCTGAGGACGTACGTAGCTGGTCCATGGGAGAGGTTACCAAGGCAGAGACCATCAACTACCGCACGCAGAAACCTGAGCGTGACGGGCTCTTCTGCGAGCGTATCTTCGGTCCTGTGAAGAACTACGAGTGCAGTTGCGGCAAGTACAAGAAGGTTCGCTACAAGGGAATAGTCTGTGACCGTTGCGGCGTGGAGGTTACCACCTCGGCGGTGCGCCGTGAACGTATGGGACACATCGAGCTTGCCATCCCGGTGGTGCATTCACTTTTCTACAAGGTGCCTCCTTCCAAGATAGGCAAGCTTCTGGACCTGTCCGCAGGCCAGATTGAAAGTATCGTCAACTACGAAGCCTACGTTGTGCTTGAGACAGGTTCATCAACTTACAAGAAGCTTTCCCTTATCTACGACGAGGACGAGTATCATGATGTGATATCGAGATATGAGGGTCTTAAGGCCGGCATGGGGACGGAGTCCCTTTTGGAGCTCCTCAGGGCGATAGACCTTGACGACCTCTCGGCAGAGCTGAAGTCGCGTATCAAGCACGAGGTCTCCAAACGCCGGGCGTTGCTTGATCGCCTCAAGATCGTAGAGGCGTTCCGCCAATCGGAGAACCGCGTGGAGTGGATGATCCTTGAGGTTATACCGGTTATCCCGCCTGATCTGCGTCCCCTGGTGGCGCTTGAGGGAGGTCGCTATGCAACCTCGGACATCAACGACCTCTATAAGCGTGTCGTCGTCCGCAACAATCGCCTCAAGCATCTCATGTCCATAAAGACCCCGGATATCATCCTCAAGAACGAAAAGCGGATGCTTCAGGAGGCTCTAAACGCGCTCTTTGATAACGAGCACCTTTCTCGTCCGGTCAGGGGACGCGGCAATAGGCCGCTCAAATCCTTGTCCGAAACCCTTAGGGGTAAGCAGGGACGATTCCGCCGCAACCTTCTCGGAAAACGAGTTGACTACTCCGGTCGTTCGGTGATCGTCGTAGATCCACATCTTAAGCTTTACGAGTGCTCACTGCCCAAGGAGATGGGTAAGGAGCTCTTCAAACCGATAGTCCTGCAGCGTCTTGAGGAGCGCAAGGTCGCCCAGTCCGATCGCAGCGCGAAGGAGCTATTCCGCATGGAGGCTCCTGAGATGTGGGAGGTTCTGGAGGAGATCGTTAAATCACATCCTGTGCTCCTTAACCGTGCACCTACCCTGCACCGTGTTTCGGTGCAGGCCTTCTATCCTCGGTTGTGGGAGAACCGTGCTATCGGTATTCATCCTCTGGTCTGTCCACCCTTCAACGCCGACTTCGACGGTGATACTATGTCTGTCCACGTTCCCTTTACACCTGAGGCGATTCTTGAAAGTTCGGTGCTCCTCTTGGCGCCGAACAACATCCTCTCACCTGCGAACGGGAAACCGTTGATGGTGCCAGGACAGGACATGGTTCTTGGTATCTACTACCTGACCAAACAGCATCCGGGTAAGGCCCGTGATCCCAGGCCCTTATACGACAGATTCGAGGAACTGCACCTCGCCTACGAGAACAAGACCATGGGTCTTTTTGATGAGATCGATTGGCTGCATAAGGGCAAGCGGGTCAAGACGACCGTTGGGCGTGTATTCCTTAATGAGGTTCTTCCAGAGGAGCTTCGTTTCGTCAACAAGGCTCTTAACAGAAGGGAGACGGTTAACCTGATTGATGCCTGCTTCAGGGGCTTCGGCTTCAGGTGCACCGCAGAACTTCTCGATTCCCTTAAGGAATTGGGGTTTGACTATGCTACTCGATCCGGTGCCTCGATAGGGATGGATGATCTGGTTGAGCCGCGTGTTAAGCAAAAGATCATCGGACAGGCCATGAAGGAGGCCAAGCGGTATTATGACGCCTACGAAAAGGGTGTGATCACCGAACGGGAGAGGTACAACAATGTAGTAAACATGTGGGTCAATGCTTCGAGGGAGCTTCTAGATTACATGATGAATGATCTCACGGAGGACCAAGAGGGATTTAACCCCCTGTTTATGTTGATCGATTCCGATGCTCGTGGTTCCAAGGATCAGGCCAAGCAGCTTGCCGCGATGCGCGGTCTCATGTCTCGTCCTTCGCGTCGCCTTACCGGTGAAGAGGTGATCGAGCGTCCTATCATTAGTTCCTTCAAGAACGGCCTTACGGTTCTCGAGTACTTCCTCTCTACGCACGGTGCGCGTAAGGGTCTCACTGACACCGCCCTTAAGACCGCGGAGGCCGGTTACCTTACCCGTCGCCTTGTTGACGTCGCCCAGGATGTCATCGTTGCCATTGAGGACTGTGGGACGATTCTGGGTGAGGAAGTTGGTGCCCTGCGTGAAGGTGGAAAGGTGATGGAGGCGCTTTCTGAGCGTATCACAGGTAGGATAGCACTGCAGAGCGTTCAGAATCCTATCACCGGTGAAGCGATAGTCTACGCCGGCGAGGAGATTACCGAAGAGAAGGCAGCCGAGATCGAACAGGTGGGCATAGAGAAGGTACGTGTCCGTTCGGTCCTTACCTGCGAGGCCGCCAGCGGGGTATGTGCTCAGTGTTACGGTCGCAATCCGGCGACCGGCAGGATGGTTGAGATAGGCGAGGCGGTTGGAATCATGGGTGCCCAGTCCATTGGCGAACCTGGCACCCAGCTTACCCTTCGTACATTCCACTATGGCGGAGTTGCCCAGCGCGCGGCTGAGGAGACGAGTATGGAGGCCAAGTTCGACGGCAAGGTAGGGGTCGGGAAGCTGGAGACGGTCCAGCGCTCCGATGGTGCGGTGATCGTGATTGGCGAGGGGGGGACGATTGAACTTACCTCACAGAAACGCAAGGCGACGTTTGTTGTTCCTAAGGGTTCTTTGCTTCTACTCAAGGACGGTGAGGAGGTTGGCGAAGGAACCGTGCTCTTCGAATGGGAGCCTTACGTGATCTCAATTATCGCTCTCAACCCTGGTAAGGTCCGCTTCGTGGATATCATCCCCGGTGTTACCCTGCGTGAGGATGTGGTTGGCACCTCTGAGCGCAAACAGATGATTATCGTCGAGGACCGCGAGAAACGTCGTCACCCTCAGCTTAAGATCTGCGGTGCTAAAGGTAAGGTGTTGGGACGCTATGAGCTGCCGGCGGGTGCATATCTCCTTGTTGAAGACGGTGCCGAGATAGGCCCAGGAGAGATACTTGCCAAGTTCCAGCGAGAGATCGGCAAGACTACCGATATCACCGGGGGTCTGCCTCGAGTCTCAGAGCTATTCGAAGCCAAACACCCTAAGAACCCCGCGATTATTGCAGACATCGACGGAACTGTCCGTATAGATCCACCACAGGAGGGTGTGCGTCGTTTGCGTATACTATCAGAGTCAGGGACCGAGAAGGAATACAAGATCCCTTATGCCAAGTATCTTCTTGTTGAAGATACAGGCTACGTGAAGGCGGGAGAGAAGCTCTGTGAGGGGAACATAGATCCTCACGACATCCTGCGCGTAAAGGGACGCATGGCTGTGATGGAGTATCTGACCAACGAGATTCAGGAGGTTTACCGCATGCAGGGTGTAAGGATCAACGACAAGCATATAGCCCTTATTGTGCGGCAGATGCTTAGCAAGGTAAAGATAGACGATCCAGGAGACTCCACATTCGTGGAGGGAGAGATTATCGAGAAGCAGCGTATCCAGGAGGTGAATGATAAGCTTCGCGCTGATGGGGTTGCTCCTGCGACCTTCCATCCCATCCTCCTGGGTATCACAAAAGCTTCTTTAACCACTAATAGTTTCTTTGCAGCCGCCTCGTTTCAGGAGACCACCAGGGTTCTCTCGATGGCTGCCGTGGAGGGCAAGGTAGATCACCTTACAGGTCTTAAGGAAAACGTGATCGTGGGCAAGCTGATCCCGGCCGGAACCGGGTTCCCGGGCTTTGTCCTTAAAGATGCAGAAGAAGAGATCATAGAGCAAAGAGAAATGCCAAAAACGGAGGCCGGATAGAGATGCCGACAGTTAATCAGTTGGTTCGTTACGGCCGAAAGATGCCTAAGAGGAGGTCCTCGACAGCCGCGCTTGAGGGCAATCCGCAGAAACGCGGTGTCTGCACGCGTGTCTACACCACCACACCTAAGAAGCCGAACTCGGCTCTCAGGAAGGTGTGTAAGGTGCGTTTAACAACCGGCTACGAGGTAATTGCCTACATCCCTGGCGAGGGGCATAACCTTCAGGAACACTCGGTTGTTTTGATCCAGGGCGGTCGTGTTAAAGACCTGCCTGGTGTGCGCTACCGTGTGATTCGAGGGGTGTTGGATACCGCAGGCGTCGAAGGCCGAAAACAAGCTCGCTCACTGTACGGGGTGAAGCGACCCAAGAAGGCTTAAGGAGGCTCTATGGGCAGAAGACGTAGAGCCTCTGTGCGTGAGATCCAGCCGGATCCGCGCTACAACTCAACCCTTGTTGCCAAGTTCATCAACAGCCTTATGTGGGCTGGCAAGAAGACCGTTGCGCAGAAGATCTTCTACGAAGCGCTGGAGATTATGGAGCGCAAGACGAAGGAAGACGCCTACACGGTTTTTGAACGCGCGTTCAAAAACGTCAGGCCGGTGCTTGAGGTCAGGCCCCGTCGTGTAGGTGGCTCCACCTACCAGGTCCCGATGGAGGTAAGGTCTAAGCGCCGCCAATCCTTGGCTGTTAAGTGGATCATCCGCGCGGCTCGCTCAAGAAGTGAGTATCGCATGTCTGAAAGGCTGGCCAACGAGCTCTTGGATGCCTCCCGTAATCATGGTGCAGCATGCAAGAAGAAGGAGGAGACCCACAAGATGGCCGAGGCAAACCGTGCGTTCGCACACTTCCGATGGTAGAGACTGGAGCAGGAATGAGAAAAGAAACCCATAAATGGTGGCTGGTGGATGCCCGTGACCAGGTTCTGGGTCGTCTGGCAACGCGTATAGCCACGATCTTGATGGGCAAGAGCAAGCCGACCTACACGCCGCATGTGGATGCAGGCGACTTTGTAGTTGTCGTAAACGCGGACAAGGTTCGTCTGACAGGTAGGAAGGCTGAAAATAAGGTATACTACCATCATAGTTTTTATCCCGGCGGCTTGAAGGAAGTCCCATTCAAGAGGATGCTTAAGCGTCACCCGGAGCGTGTGCTGTTCCTTGCGGTGAAGAACATGCTGCCAAAGAATAAGCTTCGCGCTCGCAGGCTGGGGAGGCTTAAGATCTATGCATCGGCTTTGCACCCACACCAGGCGCAGAAGCCTGAGATGTTTGAGATTGGAGGTCGCTGATGGCAACCGAGCACGCCGTCGGAACCCGCAAGCGTGCAACTGCTAAGATCTGGCTTACCCCAGGCGTAGGTAAATTCACGGCCAACGGCAAGGGGCTTGAGGAGTACCTGAAACGTAAGGATCTTTCTCTTACGGCCATTCGTCCGCTTGAGGTAACAGATAGCCTCAAGAGATTTGACGTTCGCGTTCAGGTTAAAGGCGGGGGGACCTCTGCCCAGGCAGGTGCTATCAGTCTGGGGCTGGCCCGCGCGCTTGCCAAACATGAGCCGGATCTCCAGAGAACCTTGAAGCACGCCGGACTTCTTACGAGAGACCCTAGAGAGAAAGAACGTATGAAGTATGGTTTAGCTAAACGCAGAAAGAGTTTCCAATGGACAAAGCGATGAATAAAGAGCAAGATAGGGCTGTGGGCGTTCCAGTTGTGTCCTTTGATCTCAAGAACTTGCTTGAGGCCGGTGTACATTTCGGTCACCGGGCCAGGCGCTGGAACCCGAAGTTCGAACGCTTCATCTACGGGAAGCGCAACGGTATTCACATTATCGACATCCGTCAGACCATTGAGCGTTTGCGGCTCGCTTACGAGGCGGTCGGTTCGATACTTGAGACTGGCGGCGATGCTATCTTCGTGGGAACCAAGCAGCAGGCACGCGAGATAATAACCGAAGAAGCCGGACGCTGCGGCAGTTACTTCGTGGTTGACCGTTGGGTTGGCGGGCTTCTCACTAACTTTGAGAACGTCTCTAAGCGTGTTCAGCGTTACGCAGAGCTTGATTCGATCATCACGGGTGAGCAGTTCAAGGAGCTTCCTGAGAAAGAACAGGTGCGACTCATGCGGCTTCACCGCAAGATGAGCAAGCTTTATAAAGGTGTCAGGAACATGGATTCCATACCTGGGTTGATGTTCGTTGTTGATCCGGTGAAGGAAGCCACCGCGGTAGCCGAGGTCAGGAGACTCAAGATACCGGTTATCGCCTTGATTGACACCAACGGCGATCCGGATTCGGTGGACTACCCAATCCCTGGCAACGATGATGCTATGCGTTCGATCAAGCTTGTGACCTCGGTCGTTGCTGATGCGGTTATGCGTAGCAAGAAGGCTTTTGAGGCTGAGCTTGAGGAAGAAAGCGAGGATAAATCGTGAGCGAGCTGGACGCGATAAAGGAACTGCGGGCGCGGACCGGCGCAGGGGTGCTTGATTGCAAAAAGGCGATCGCTGAATCTGAGGGTGACATCCAGCGGGCAATAGATGTACTTCGCAAGAAGGGCATTGCCAAGGCCGAATCCAAGGCGGGACGTGAAGCAAAGGAAGGGATTATTGAAGCCTACATCCATCCTGGTGCGAAACTCGGGGTTTTGCTTGAGCTCAACTGCGAGACGGATTTCGTGGCTCGCAACCAGGAGTTCAAGAACCTTGCTCATCACATCGCCATGCATATAGCCGCCTCTGACCCTGTCGCTGTATCACGCAAAGACGTTCCTGATGAGATTCTACAGCGGGAGCGTGAGATATACACCGAGCAGGCCAGGGCTTCAGGTAAGCCGGAACACGTTATAGAAAAGATCGTTGCGGGCCGCCTTGACAAATACTACAAGGAGAGCTGCCTTCTCGAACAGCCGTTTGTCAAAGACCCGGATAAGGCGGTTAAGGACGTTATCACGGAGAAGATCGCCAAGATTGGCGAGAACATCGTCGTTCAGAGGTTCCAGCGGTTCAAGATCGGAGAAGAGTGAGAATCAATAGATTAGAGTGACGTAAAGTTGAAGAAGATTAATAAAACGTCTCGAGATTTGAAGGATGAAGGTCTCCTCCTCAAGTTGAGCGGGGAGGTTTTTTCTCACGCCGAGGTTCTTGATGGGATAGTGGGTGAGATAGCGAATCTTGCCGGCCGGGTGAGGCTTGCAGTTCTCCTGGGCGGCGGTAACCACGTCCGCGGTGCGTGGTCGGGACTCAGCGGCGAGGCCCGCGTCTTTGCCGATCGCATGGGGATGATCGGGAGCCTTCTTAACGGTCTGCGGCTTGAGAGCATGCTGCGCGATGCAGGGATTTGTGCCGTTCACATGAGTGCTGTGTCTATAGCATGGGTCAGCCGTTACGACCCTGTAGGGGCACGGGATGCCTTCAACGATCGGAAGCTACTTATCTTTAGCGGCGGCACAGGCCTGCCTTACTTTTCCACCGACACCTCGGCTGTGCTGCGGGCGGTTGAGATCGGCGCGCACAGGGTGCTTAAGGGAACAAAGGTGAAGGGGGTTTACTCCGATGATCCGGAAAAGAATCAACAGGCTCGCTTCTTTAAAGAGCTCAGTTACGCAGAGGCACTCGCGCAGAATCTGGCGGTTATGGACCAGACCGCCTTCTCACTTGCGCGCGAGTACGATCTTATTGTTCAGGTTTTTGATGTATTCTGCCCGGAGAACATCGGCCGTATTGTTCGCGGCCACCGGGTGGGAACAATTATCAAAAGAGGAGTTGGCGCATGAAGGAAATCCTTAAAGACAGTGAAGCAAAGATGAAGAAGACCGTCGAGTTACTGGCAGGCGAGTTTGCACGTATCCGCACCTCGCGTGCCAACCCTGCTTTGCTCGAGGGGATAAAAGTCAACTACTACGGGGTTCCTACACCCTTAAAGCAGATCGCCTCTATAGGAGTGCCCGATCCGCGCAGTCTGGTTATCCAGCCGTGGGACAAGAATGCGCTTGGCGCGATCGAGAAGGCGATACAAGCCTCTGACCTGGGTTTGACCCCGAACGTCGAGGCCAATCTTATCCGTATCTCTATACCTGCCCTTACCGAGGAGCGGCGCAAGGATCTGGTGAAACTTGTTTCTCGTCTTACCGAGGAGAGCCGGGTTTCGGTGCGTAACATCCGCAGGGAGGCGATCGAGCAGTTCAAGCGCAAGGAGAAGGACAGCGAGATCAGCGAGGATGATATGCACCGCGGCCAGAAACAGGTGCAGGAGCTTACCGATCGCTACGTCGAGGAGCTGGACGAGCTCTTCGCCAAGAAGGAGAAGGAGATCCTCGAACAGTAAGAAGTGAGCGTTTCTATTCCCAAGGGCAGGCTGCCTCGTCACGTGGCGATCATCATGGACGGCAACGGTCGCTGGGCACGGCGAAAGATGCTTCCGAGGGCGGCAGGTCACTATGAGGGGGTTAAGCGGGTTCGCGAGATTGTCCGGGCATGCGGTGAATTTGGTATCTCCTATCTCACACTATACACCTTCTCGGCCGAGAACTGGGATCGGCCCCAGAGCGAAGTTAAAGAGCTAATGAAGATGCTTGAAAGGCTTCTGCGCGGCGAGGTCGAGGAGCTTAACAAAAATAACGTTCGGTTCGAGGCGATTGGTCGGACAGAAGCTCTTCCCTCCAAGGTCCAGGAAGGCATACGCAAGATGCACGAGCGGCTTTCAAGGAATACCGGATTGGTGCTTGTTCTGGGGCTTAACTACGGTGGACGTCAGGAGATTGTTGATATGGCTAAAAGGGCGGCTCAGGCGGCAGCGGAGGGGAAGTTGGATGTCGATTCCATTGATGAGGAAACCTTGGGTTCGTTTCAGTATCTCCCCTGGCTGCCCGATCCTGATCTCTTGATTCGCACCGGAGCGGAGAAGCGGATCTCCAACTTCCTTCTCTGGCAGTCGGCCTACACCGAGCTTTACTTTACCGACGTGCTCTGGCCCAACTTCAAGCGAGAAGAGCTTGAGGCAGCCCTTGCCGACTACGTCGGTCGGGAGCGCCGCTTTGGCCGCGTCAAGGAGTAAGATCTTCAAGGGGAGGTGGCTGGTATGGGTGGTGCTTATTCCCCTGACGCTCGCGGCTATGGCCGCACCAGTATGGATTGCAGCGATTTATGCCTTGCTGTGGATACTGGCTGCCTCCTTTGAGTTCCTTCGCCTATACATCAAACCCTTCCGGTTCTATCATCTTCTTTTTCTTATTGCCCCCATACTAATCTGGGCGTATACACTTTTCCTAACCCCTTTCTCGCTTGCGAGTCATCTTTTTGCAGCATTTGTAATTCAGGTATTACTCTGGCTCCTCTTCTTCCCCTCCAAGCCGGCGCTTATACTGCCTCTACTGATTTTGCCCCTGTATCTCGGCTTTGTGCCTGTCCACTTTGTTTTACTTAAACAGGAGGTCGTCAGGCAAGGCCTTAGTTACGCCTGGCTTGCGTTTCCGTTTGTAATGACTTGGGTTAACGACACAGCTGCGTACCTCTTGGGTTCTTGGCTGGGGCGCACACTTTTATGCCCGAAGATCTCGCCCCGCAAGACGGTAGAGGGTCTGATTTCAGGGATTGTTGTTACCGTAGGAGCCGGTGTTGGATATTCAGCGCTCTTTTTACCCGATCAGCCGTTATGGTGTGGAGTAATTCTTGCGCTTGCAGTGGCCCTGATAGGTGTTCTTGGCGACTTGCTTGAATCTGCAATCAAGCGTGAACGCGGGGTTAAGAATTCTTCTGAGATACTCGGCGGGCACGGCGGGTTCCTCGATCGGATAGACAGCCTCATGTTCGGCGTGGCTATCTACTACTACCTCTATCTCTTGATCTTGAGCCTATAAGGCAGGCTACGTCTTCGGCAGAATGAAGGAATAAAATGCTTGACATCTTGTTAGAAGTTGTCTATACTAAGATAGAGAAAGGCCAAGATGAGAGGCAGTTGTTGTATAGGACGACGTAGCAATTCGCCACACTACCCAGATCCCCTTCGGCACTTCGCAAACACACAAGACGTTATGTGAAATTCTGGGTTAAAAAGAAGGAGGATTAGCTTTGAATCAGAATAAAATCGCAAAAATATTTATCAGTCATGGTCACAACGAACTGCTGAAACTGAAATTGAAAAATTTTATAGCCGAACGGTTAGGATTGTACCCAGTGATACTTGCTGAGCAACCTGATCTTGGATTGACTATAATAGAAAAACTTGAAAAATACGGCAAGGATTGTGATTTTGCCTTAATTATTCTTACGGCTGATGATCAAACCGTTAATGGTGGTATTAGAGCTAGGCAGAATGTTATTCATGAATTAGGATTCTTTCATGGAATTCTTGGTAGAGATAAAGTCTTATTACTAAAGCAATTTAATGTAGAGTTGTTTGCAAATATATCGGGTCTCATTTATAAAGAATTCGAGGATGATAAAATAGAATCAATTTTTGAAGACATTCGATTTGCCATTGAAACAGGCAGTGCACAGAGCAGAGGCGAATCTGTTCCAAAGAAAAAAACTGACGACAGTGAAGAATTTTCTTCGAAAATTTCGAAAAGTATTGATGTAGTGACTTATGAATGGCCGAAGATTGAACGTCGTAATCTATTGGACGAGATGAAAATGATCACTAAGGGACTTGCTGAAGACATGCAGGTTAAAAGAGTAAAGAAGTTTCTTGAGGATAAGAGAAAAGACTATGAAAAAAGGCTCAGCGAGGCTGAAGCCGAAGCTGAAAAATCAAAAGAGACATTTAAAGCGGATCCGGATCATGGTGGTAAAATGGCAGCCATGATTCTTAGTATATCCACGACTATAGCGCCTAAGAGTACAATTGGATTCATCGACAAACTTTTAAATGAGATATCCTTTCTGGACTCTAACAATGTAAAGGCCCAAGACATTATAAACCGAATCATCGGACTTTTTGATGAAGAGCAGTAGCCCAGAACTTCATAATAACAGCGGATAAAAGGCTTCGCTACGCTTCGCCTAAATTACCTTCGGCAACTTCTTTTATCCGCATCCGGCTATCTGAAATAGCGGTTGGTTGTGTCTCCAACCCAAACTAGAAGAAGGTCAGCATGAGACGCGGTTGGTTGTATACTACAACACTGATCCTGCTTCTTGCTTGCCAGACCAGGGAGCGTACGGTTGAAGGATCGGTCCAGTCTCACTTCAGCTCACAGGATGGAATCGAGTGGGTCATCGAGCGCGAGATCGATGCGGCTGGTAAGCGAATCGACGCAGCGATCTATACCTTTACATCGCGCCCCCTTGCCCAGGCACTTGTGGATGCTCAGAAGCGTGGGGTGAGGGTACGCGTGATCCTTGATCCGTCGAACGCAGGGGGGAGCTACAGTAAGGCCACTTATCTTCTTAATAACGGGATAGACGTCAGGGTTGAGCGAGGAGTTGGGTTGATGCATCACAAGTTTGCACTTGTGGACGATTCTATCATCATAACCGGCTCATTCAACTGGACGGCCTCGGCAGAGACAGATAATGACGAGAACGTGCTGCTCCTTATAGGATTTCCAGCAACATACAGGGCGTATTCACGTGAGTTCGAGCGTATCTGGCGGGATGCAAAGGTTTGGGAAGAAGGAGAAGGCGAGATCGTCGAGCTTTCTGCAACTGATACACGGGCGCTAAAGAAGAATGCTGGGGAGAAGGTTGCAGTCATCGGTAAGGTTCTGCGTGTCGGCTACTCGGAGCGTTCGAACACCTACTTCCTTAATTTCTCAGAGGGCAAGAATGGCTTGACCGTTGTTATCTTCTCCTCGGCGACAGTGAAGTTTGAAAGGCTGGGGATAGACATCACTTCCTACGAGGGGAGGCAAGTCGAGGTCATGGGCGAACTTATCGACCATCCCGACTACGGTCTTGAGATCATCTGCGAGGAGCCATCCCAGATACGAGTCTTATCATCCAGGAAAAACTTCTTATAACTCGTCAGGTTTACATTGCACTCGTCACGATTTCCGGGGTCCCCGCGGCGACGCGTTAGCGGCGTCGTGGGGTAAAAAAAGGTGGTCAAAAGCTGGTCAAAAGCTACCCAAAAGGTGGACAAAAGATGGACAAGAGCGCGACTGAGTCGCGATTGCTCCGCAAGCGTCGCCCTCCGGTGCAAAAGTCAAAATGCAAATTGTAAATTGAAAGGGTCAAGGGGTGACGCTCACAGCGATCGGCTCACAGCTGATTGTTCGGGGTCCCCGGGCGGCTGCGTAGCAGACGTCTGGGGTAAAAAAGGCCCGTTTAATTATTCGGGCTGACCTGATACCCTATGGGATAAAAATATCCCAAGGGGCACACTGAGGTCAGCCCCTACGAACTACCGTCTAGTGTCGGGTGAAGCGAAGCGGACGTGCAGGCGGCGTCTGGGGTTTAAAAAAAGTTTAATTATTCGGGCTCTCAGCGACCGTAACCACACCCTGCCTGAGTGCTCACCGTAAATACGCGAGTTTATTTCAAGGGTTACATACCACCCCACGCCGTTACGGCGTAACGCCGCGGTTTCCCCTCCCCCTTTGTCCCCCTACCCTATGGGATGCAGTAAAATTGGCATCCCAAGGGGCACGCTGTCCACCGGGGAGGGGGAGATTACTGTTCGGGCGAACCTGAAATTTTGGCCTGGATTTAGAGTTCCTTGGATTTTTGTCTGGAATCTAAGTTCCGTAGGTTTTTGGCCAGGAATCGAAGACCCTGGAGGTTTACTCCCTTAACTAAAAACCTTGGGGGGGTCTCTATGCTGTCCTGCGGCTGGGCCTGGCAGGCTAAATGCGTACAAATAGGGCTATTACGAGATAGGTTTTAGGGGGTCAGCAAAAACTTGACAAATTGCGGAAAGCGGCGAGAATAAAGGGATGAAGGATTCAAACACAAAGGAGAAGACATGAACAAGCGTTTGGCAATAGGGGTTTTGTTGGTGGTGTATGGTTTTTTGGGGGGGTGCGTTCGAGCTATATCTACAGAGGAGTTTAGGACTCTAGAGAAACAGGTCATTGGAACCCTTATCTTAGATGCTTGGGAAAATCTAGAGGATACTACAGGAGTGGTGACTTTCATGGAGGTAGTGGACGATACCAATGCAGTTGATAGTCTTGTAAAAGCAATTACGGAACAGACACTCTTTTCTCAAGGGTATTCCCTTACAGCCTTCTACGAAAAGGCTAAAGAGCTTGGTATTGATGCAACCAAGGAAATCATCAGTACAACAGAAGACGCACTGACTATAGTGGCGGGCCAATACGTGGCGGGGGCATTCGTGATAGGTTTGACAAATTTGGGTGCTCCCGAGGCTGAGCTAGACAGTATGTTAGAATTCCGTAAGTGGGCAATGGTGGATACCCTTTGCAGAAAGCGTGGATATCTACCCCCTGATTATGAGGAAAGAATAAAGCAACATGGCCAATAATGAGGAGAACTAATTATCATTTTTGGGTCTGGTACGCCCTGGCGCGGCGTGAGGTACGTGCCCGGCAGGCACCGGGTATTCTCGACCGCCGCCCGGGTAGGCCGAAGAATCAGAGAGGCGTTGAGCTTCTGAAAACTTGACAAATTGCGGAAAGCGGTGATAATAAAGGGTATGAACGACTCAAACACACAAAGTGCCCCTCAAGGGTAAAGGAGAAGACATGGGCAAGCGTTTGACGAAGGGGTTTTCGTTGGTGACGGTGGGGGCTTTAGGGTTGTTTGTTACGACCCTCTCTGCAGGCATAAGCGCACGAGCCACCCTAACCAACTGGCTGAATGCAACCTGCAGTAAAAATTGGGAGAAAGTCTATCAGTACGGCGTAACTTCAGGACCGGCTGGTGCTACCGGCTATACAATCCTCAAGGAGGACCCAGAACCGGCGATTGGGCGGATGTGGGTTAGTAAAGACTGGGAGCGTCAATCGTTAGACAGCTTGCGCTCATGGCTCACTCAAGCAGATGCCGCAAGGGACACTGTCGAAAATGTAAATATTGAAGCACTGGTGGCTATGGCATACGAAAAGCAATATCGGGAACGCTACGGGAACCTGCCCGATTCCTTGCTTGTGGTCACAAGGGTAGATGCCAACTTTTCTGATGAAGGCGTAGGGCTAGAAAAGGGAGATATCTTACTTACTTATGACGGGAGACCGGTATACTCTTCCCAGGTTTTCAAGGATGTTTCATGGGAAGCTACCCGAGAACGCATCAATCGAACCGAACTTGGAGAAGTTATCGCTTTTTTAAAGTCTCTCAAAAAGGACCCCCATCGAGGCATGGCTGAGCTGGTGATCCTGCGGGCCGGAGATACGCTCAGCATCTGGTGTCCCAGAGAAGGCTATTGTATTGCCCCCACGTTATCATTAAAAGCAACTATCGAACCCCCCAACATCATAGGTGCCGCCAGGATGCGTGCAAGGGAATATTATAGGAAATGCCAGATCTTCGGCGCGCAGATCTCCCTGATTAATCGTGCTTATAAATGCGTTGGCTCGCTGCCCCCGGCAAGATCGGGTCCTGACTTCCGGGCCAGCCTCCTCGGGATGAGGATGATTCTTGATAACGGCATGGAGTTTGCCCTTATCTCTCAGGGGCACCCCGATGTGGCGGCTGCAATGTTAGAGCCGGAAGATTTGGAGTGTATGGGGAAGGGTACATTGGTGATCAGGAACAAAACTTTTGATGTTGAGGCCCACGGCATATTCCAGAGTGGAGTATTTAAAGGACTGCCCTGGGCGTGGCATTACGACGTTTGGGTCGCCCGTTGTGACCGTGTGGTGAACGAGGAGACTATCCCTGGTAAATGGTTGGTAATCGGAGCCATCGAATATGAGAGTTGGGAAGAGTAATCCATGAATCTTCCCTTTTGGGTGTGGTATACCTTGGCGCACCGGATACATGCAGGCCAACTATACCGCAGCGACCGAAGGGGGGCGTCCCGTAAAAACCTTCCACCTTACCGGTTCGGGGAGCGCATAACCCTTCCCCAAACCTACTGGGACGGCGGGGCCTGGGCTATGCCGCCGAAGTCAGTATCAAAAGACGACCCCGGCGGCGCCCGTTCCCGTCTTTACGTCTACTTCCAGGATCGCGGCTATGGTCGTTCTAAGCCTCTCTTTGTATCCCGGCACTGGTGTTCCCTCGCGGCGCAGGACTGAACTGGCGCTATGAGGCTCTGCGAGGCCGCTACGGGCTATCCCCGGACAACGCCCGGCTTGTGATCTCTATTGAGGACGGCAAGGACTACTCTGAGAACGCCTTAAAAGTTGCCAAGCACCGCGGAGCGGCAGATAATAGAGGAGATCCTCTCTCGTCCGCCTGGAGAGTGTCAGGGGATGACCTGGGAGGAGTATAAAGCACTTAGAGAGATGTCCCCCCAGGCTCAGACGATCCGGATTCCCCGGACATTGAACTCTGTTTGGCCACCTGAACTTGTAACCTTTTTTAAGGGACGAAACCTGCTCGGCAAGACCTTTTCGATCCCTCACCGACCGCCTTCCAGATAGCTTTCCCTGTAACCTTTTTGAGGGTAAATGAAGCCTCCCTAGCTGCCTTCCTCATGTAACCTTTCCCCCCTTGACATCGCCCTCAAATTGCATAATGTTCGTGCAGACCCAACTTTACTTTGGCATAGTCGCCGACAAATTCTAGTGAAGCTTCAGCACTATCGGTTCCTGGCTCAGCCGGGCCATGCCTTCCACAAGCTCCTTGTACTTCGGGTACTCCTGGGGCGGAATCCACGGCTTAAGCACCTGCAGGCTTTCTGAAAACTGCAGAACCCCGCGTCCGGGCTGCACAAACGTCGCGGCATAAGAATCATAGGAGTTGCTGATGGAGACATCCTGTGGGTAGTATATAAGCTCGGCACCTGGCGGCAGCTGCAGGCTGAGGTTCAGGATATCCGCGCTTCGTGTAACGCGATCTATCGGGTACGCTCGATCCCTTGCACCTACCCAGTAAGCGGAGTGTTCAACACCAGGCAGGTAGAGTATAAGGTACTCGCCCGCACGGGTAGCGTAATCAGGGATGCTGACGTTTAATGTGTAGGTAATGTTTTGGTTCAGAGGTGCTATCCCGCGGAACCGGAAGTCTTTAAGCCTGGCGTTTGGATGGATCTCTGCTGCCAGTTCTTCGGCCTCCTGTCTAAGCTCGGCAGGGGAGAGGGGTTTGAGATATCGCTTCCACCAGGCTGAGTTCTGGCCATTGAACTCGACGTCCACAGTGAGATCAAGTGAACCGTCTGCTCTTAGCTGGGCGAGGGTACTGGTGATTGTTGCCTCTTCGTTGGGGGTGCGCAGCGGCGTCTTCTTGAGCTTGCCTGAGGAAAGCGAAAGCCCCATCGCATCCTGGTCTGAGGTGGTACCGAAACCTACGTTTGAGTTTGGGTCGAGGTAGATTCGGTCCTCAAACAGGACAAGTGCCGTATTAAGCTGACCTAAGGTGGGGAAGGTGGGGACCACTCGCCCGCTTGAGCGATCGCGTATAAGTACAAGATCTGCTTCCAGACCGGCTTCCCTCATAAGAACGCAAAGCAGCGCCGCCCGATCAAGGTTGTTCGCGAAACCTCGAACGAGCACCGTTTCTGCAAGGGTTGAAACGTAGGAATAGGAATCAAGTGAAGGGCCAGCGGGACGAATAGAGGCGGCAACGAACTCGTACAGGGCGCGGGCCTTTTCTTCCGATGCAGGGAGGCCTTGTGTGAGCGAATCAACGACCTGAGTAAGTCTTTCACCGGGCTGGATTGCCTTATCTGCATGCGCGCGTAGGGACCTTGCAATGGAGTGCCAATCCTTCTCCTCGGCGACGATGAAATGTGGCAGGTAATCTGCTGCCGGCGGGGTCATCTGCTCGAACCGTAGTGGTGGCTGGTTTTGTATGCGCCAGGTGAGTATCTCGCGGCCTTTCCTGGTTTCGCGTTCGGGCTTTTGTCCGCTCGACGCATAGACTGCAAGATGTCCGCCTTGGGGTTGCTCAACCCGGATGATCTCCATCATCGTAGGTTGCCTATCCTCCAGTACTATCTCTTCACATATCGGGTGGATGCTGTCGGCTACGTTCTGGATGGTCGAGAACTGAAAATCAAGCACCGAACCGACCCTTGATTCAGGAACCGCTATTTGTAGCTGGGTAAGATTGCTATATTCAGCAGGAGCAGGATAGCGGCTTACCCTGTTGATTGCCGCCTCGGTTATGTGGTTTATCTCTCCATCAGGGCTGTAGCTGCGTGCAAAGTCTACCTTTGCATAGGCCCTATCCGCCAGATAACTCCAGGTATTGTTTGCGGCAGCACCTTTGCCTGACTCGGCGGATACGTAGCGTATCACCCTCATGCGTTTCTCAAAGGTTCCATCCTCATGCAGGATAAAATTATGCTCCACGTAGAGATTTACGTACCGTACATCTATCTGAGGCGGGGTGAAGGTGGTAAGTATTTCTTTAAGGATTGAATCGTCGATGTCTTTTAAGGTTTTCCATTCCTCACCCTGTCTTGGCTGGGGAAGATCAAGTCCTCTTATCTCGGATTTGGCAAATGCAAGGGTGCCCTCTTCAGCCCTAAACCACAGGCTGTCTGCGGTTATACGTTCAAGTGCCCCTATCTTTTCTTCTCCGCTCAAGAGGTAGATCACGTCGTGGCTCGTGCGTACCGCTTGCCTGCATCCGGTGGTTGCAAGGATCAGGATAAGGAATGATAGAAGACGGTTCACTGGGCACCTCCATCTACGAGTATGAGTATGGGTTTTTTGTGGTAGCTGGTGATAGAGTTAAGTAGTCTTCGATAATCTCGATACCTATCAGACTGGATGAGTCGTTCAGGACGGCTGAAGGTGTCTTCGAAATGGATTACGTTTCCTTCCTCCTGGATGTAGACCGCGTGATAGGAGACCTCAGACATAGAAAGCGTTATATCCTCTGGCAGATAATCCACTTCCCAATCCTCGGGAAGCTTGAGGGTTACTTCGTGGAGAATACTCTCGCTCGTGTAGTAAGAAAGCGGGAAGTTTCGGCTCTCAAGCGCCACCTCGTCAAAGGTAAGCCTTTCACCTACCCCAGGCAGGTTTATGATAGCCAGAGGCCCGGCGAACTTAACATAGTCCTTGACCCTGTATGTCATCTTGAGGCTGAGCTGCTTGCCTATATCTTCAAGATTTTCGAACCCGTAGTCTATCAGCTCCGCGTCAGGTGATGTAGCTTTCACCATCTGCTCGAATCGTATGCGGCGGTCCTCCTCCCTTGAGAGGTAATTCCAGAAGTAGCGCAGGCCTGTCTCGTAATCGCCTTCATAGAAGCTCTGATATTTCACGGTGAGCGTGCCTTCTGCGTCTATCTCCATATCGAGATGGTACTCCCTCAGCTCCTGACCGGGATCGGGAACCGGTATTTTCTCTACTTTTCTCTTCTGCGAATTTACCGTGTAGACCCCGTGGTCTGCGGCGTTGAACGAGGGGTAACGTGAGTATCCTCCGTTTGATGAACCGGTGGCATCGAGATAGAAACTTGTGTCGGCAAGGAATACCTCGGTGATGCAATGGTTGCCGTAGTAGCCTGGCATCTCTGGGTCAAGCATTGATGCATCGTCGTTTGTGCCTACGTAGACCGGGTCGGCGTCTATACCTGCGGCCCGCAAAAGGGTTGCAAAAAGGATGGCCTTGTCAGTGCAGTCGCCGAAGCCCTGCTCTAATGTAAACTGGGCAGGGTGACCTGAAACCCCGGATGATGCGGAACCCTTGATGGAGATATAGCGAATGTTTTGCTGGAGCCAGTGGTATATGGCGGCTGTCTTTTCGTGCTCGGTATCGGCACCAGCGGTCAGGCTGTCGGCAAGGGCTTGAACCTTAGTGGTAATCTTCATGCGTTCGTTCTGGAAGGCCGCGTACCAGTCGTGTATGCCGTTCCAGTTTTCCTGATTCGTTACCTCTACGCGCGGCAGGAAATCCCCTGCCGGAGGTGCGTCAGGTTCAGGTACGTAGGGATCAACATTCTCCGCAACCCAGGTGTAGATCTTGCGGCTCTTCTTTACCTCTTGTCTAAAATCCATCATACCCCCAGGCGCGTTATAGACCTTCCATTTGATAAACTCGTCTTCGGGTACGTCAACGACAAGTCGGGAATAGATGAATGGCTCATCGCCCTGGAAGAAGTAACCTGCGTCGAAGAACTCCTTGTTCCAGGGGTTGAAACGGATGTTCTCGTAGGAGTACTCAACGATATCGTCTATCTGGACCTCGGGGAGAGTGAAGGTTACCCATTTACCCTTGCCGAAGAAGACGATACCTTCGCGCGGAGGGGTTTCGATCTTTACGGTGGACGGATCAAGATCAACAACACGACCGTCCGGCTTTATAACTCGCGCAAAGTGAATCCTTACCTCGTTGTCTCCCTCTTTAAAGTAATGGCGGAATGTCGCCACACCCTTACGTGCCTCGGAGAGTACAACGTAAGCCATGTGATATGAGTAGTTTCTGGTTCCGTCATCGTGCAGGGTGTTGCGCCCGTCATCGATCAATAGTATCCCCTTGGTCTCTGGAAAGCGTTCTTTGGCTTTGTTAGCTTTTGCCAGAAGTTCCTGCACATCCTCGTCCGTGCGTACCGTTCCTGTTTCTTGTCCACCTTGCGTCTCGAAGACGATAGATTTTACCAGCGCTCGAGGGATGGTCTCTTGATCGGTTATGACGTTCGAACCGTCAAATTCAAGCGTTTCGGTTGCGGAACTCTGCCCGTCGTGGAGCTCAACCTTGGCTGCAAGTCCCAACCCCACAAGGGTTATCAAACTTATTACCAAACGTCTCATCTATCCTCCAGGGATTCTAAGCTTAATTCTAGGCCAAAGCGGAAGGGAGTCAAGCTCGCTTGGTCCGTGCGCCAAGAGATAGTTACCAGTGTTATGAGAGATTGAGGAGGGTATTAGAAAAAGCGGGGATCTCCTTTAGACTTACAAAAAGAGAATAACCAAGGAGATCCGCCGCTTATGCAGATTAACTGCGAAGCAAGGCTTTTGATCATTGAACACTATCGAGCCTACAATGCTTTCGGGTCTTTTGAACAGACAAGAGTTCTACTTCGTCCGTCCTCGCAATGACACCCCCACCCTATCCTCCGCCAGACGGTGGCACTTCGCCCCATCAAGTGGGTGATTGCATAAATCCACCCCTCCCTCGACGGGAGGGGGTAGGGGGAGGGTGAAGAAGCCCCAAATCACATTGACACATCCCCTCCCCTGCGTATCCTATGATCAAAAACAAACCTTCCTCTCTCCTGTCGTCGCGACCGACCGAAGGGAGGGTGGCGATCTCATATGCGGCAGTATCGGGGTTCAATCCCTTGACATTGGGGAGTTCCTTCCTACAATCTATATGGGGTAAAGGTAGCGGAGCCCATCTAAAGAACGGGTAAATACGTTGAGCATTAATTAGGCATAGGTAACTAAAATGTTAAGGAGGTAAAGCATGAATGTAGGAACGCGATCCCGATGCAAGCATGTATATTTGCATGTGGATAGAAGGTTCCATACACGAGGCCAAGGGAGGGGCCTTATACCGGTTTGGAGATGTTTCCTGAAGAAGACGAATCCGAAAGGCGTTTGCGGGGAGCTTACGAAATTGGGTATTGAGACCAGTTGCCATCCAGAGGAATGTCCTTTGGCTACCAAGCACATGCCTTGGGATAAGTGCCCTTTCTACACCCCTTTGTTTTAGGGAGTCGCTTGACCAGGGGAGGCACCTTTGGGTGCCTCTTTTTTTATCGAGTTACCTTGGCACCGAAATAGTCCTTACCAGCCGATGATCTGTCTTCTTGCCTTGACAGGGGTGGCCTTTTGCCTATAATGAGCATATGCTCAAAACTGAGGTGAAGAATGCCCCGACCGCGTAAATACCGGATGATCCAAAGCGAGTTCGGGATCAGTTTCTTCGGCCCGAAGGGTATTCCCATGCACGAGCTGGAGATGACTGCTCTCAGTCACGAGGAGGTTGAGGCCTTGAGGCTTACCGATCTGGAAGGGCTTTATCAAGAAGAAGCGGCGCAGGAGATGGGGGTTTCACGCCCTACTTTCGGCAGGACTTTGATTTCTGCCCGCAGGAAGCTGGCGGATGCGCTGATCAATGGAAAAGGGCTTCAGGTGGCAGGCGGGAGTTACATGATCGCCGGGCATCCGGTTATTTGTCGTCACTGGCATAGGCGAGGAAGACACGGCTGGAGGGGTGGAAGAGGAGAGAGGAGTTAGATGATTATTGCGATCGCATCGGGTAAAGGCGGAACCGGCAAGACCCTGGTTGCAACCAATCTTGCTGCAGTCATCCCCGGGGCCACGTATGCCGACTGCGACGCGGAAGAGCCTAACGGACATCTCTTCCTTGCACCGCGGATCGATAAAAAAGAAGACGTTTTCATCAAGACTCCTCTGATAGATCAAGATCGCTGCACCGGTTGCGGAGAGTGCGCTCGTCAGTGTCAGTTCAACGCCCTTGCCGTGGTCAAAGGTAAGGTGCTTTTTTTCAGCGAGTTATGCCACGCGTGCGGGGTGTGTTCTGCGGTCTGTCCTGAAGGGGCAATTAAGGAGAGGCCTCACGTTCTTGGCAAGGTTCGCACCGGCACGTTCTCAGACAATAAAAGTTTCGTTGACGGTTCCCTTGCCATAGGTCAGCTTCGCAGTGCCGAGGTAATTAAGCAGGTTGTGGATACGGTCAAGGACTCCGAGTTCGTTATCCTTGATGCCCCGCCTGGAACGTCCTGTTCTGCGGTTGCCGCTGTGAGCAAGGCGGATGCGTGTCTTCTGGTAACCGAGCCCACGCCCTTTGGACTGCACGATCTCAGGCTTGCCCGCGACATGCTTACTCGCCTGCGCGTGCCTTGCGCCGTTCTCATCAATCGTGCAGATATCGGCGATGAGGAGGTCGAACGCTACTGTAAGGATCAGGGTATCCCTGTCCTTGCTTGTATCCCCTTTGACCGCCGGATTGCCGCTTTCTATGCCGAGGGCAAGTTAATTGTTGACGAGCAGGCGAAGTGGCGGGATATCTTTTCCAACCTGGCTCGCAAACTGAGTGATATTGAGAACTACTCGCTTCCGGATTTCGTTGAGTCGGAGGAGAAGGTTTTGGATCAGGCTTCTGTCTCCTCTGAATCTGCGGCAAGGGTATCTGCGCTTTCTTCATTTCCGGTTCTTTCAGGCAAGGGCGGGACCGGAAAGACCATGCTTACCGCTTGCCTTACCGCTGCGTGGCAAAATAAGGTGGCGGCTGACGCCGACGTAGATGCGGCAAATCTCGGTATTCTGTTGGAAGGCGAGATCACCGAAGAGATGCCCTTTTCCTCGGGTCTCCAGGCTGAAATCGATTCCCAGCTTTGCACCGGTTGCGGCACATGCGTCGACGCCTGTCATTTTTCCGCTATCGAGATAAAGGAAGGTGAAGCTTACGTACAGGAACTTTTCTGTGAGGGCTGTGGTTTGTGTCAGATTGTCTGTCCTGCCGAGCCGAACGCGGTTACATTGCGGAGACCGCGCTCAGGTGGGATAACCATCAAGGAGACCCCTTACGGTGATGTGGTAAGTGCGGAGCTTTTCCCGGGTGCCGAAGCATCAGGCCGGCTGGTAACCCAGGTTCGCAAGATCGCTGAGCGTATCTCGACCCGGAACGGCGCAGGGAATATCCTCATAGACGGTTCTCCAGGCATCGGATGCCCGGTCAATGCAGCCCTTACCGGCACGCACGGCGTTCTGCTGGTAGCCGAGCCGAGTATCTCCAGCCTGCACGACCTCAAACGGATACTCAAGCTGCTTGACTTCTTTTCACTGAAGCGCTGGGTGGTTATCAATAAATACGACTTGTCTCTAAAACTTACCGGGGAGATCGAGGGGTTCTGCACGGATCAAAACGTGCCTGTCCTGGGTCGTATCCCGTTTGATCGAACCATTACCGAAAGCATTACCCGGGCTCAGATTCCGTCCATGGATTCCTGCTGCAACCAGGCTGGGCTCCTGCGAGAGATAACAGGAAGGGTGTTAGCCGAGTTTGAAAAGGAGAAAAGATGAACAGACAAGGAATGGGACAAGGTATGGGTGGAGGCAGAGGTCAAGGTCAGGGGCGAGGAATGGGTAGAGGCGGAGGTAGGAGGGTAGGCCCGGGCGGGGAATGCGTTTGTCCGCAGTGCGGTGCAAAGATTCCTCACCAGAGAGGTACCCCTTGTTTTGAACACACCTGCCCCAAGTGCAAATCAAAGATGATAAGAGGATAATGAAAACTTCAAAAAAACAAAGAAAGGAGACAACATGCCAGGCGGAGACAGAACAGGACCGCTGGGTCTAGGACCCATGACCGGCAGAGCAGTCGGTTTTTGCGCCGGGTATCCGGTTCCAGGGTACATGAACCCGTGGGGCGGACGCGGCTGGGGCCGAGGATTTGGTCGTGGCTGGGGTAGAGGTTTCGGCCGCGGCTGGGCGTATCCCGGCTACGGAGTTGCTCCAGTAACCCAACCTGCTCCGTATTATCCCCCACCAAGCCTTCCGGCGGCAGACGAGCTGAAGATGCTTCACGATCAACTCAAGTATGCTGAAGAGGATCTTAAGGCTATGCGTGAACGCATCGCAGAGCTTGAGAAGGAAAAACCGGTCAAATAAACACAAAGGGGGAGGTTGATACCTCCCCCTTAGAGCTTATAATCTAACCATGACGGATGAGCAAACCGGCGCCGAGGTCTGGAAAAGACTTTTTGGAAAAGGCTCTGATACCTTTCTCGACCACGCCTGGGAGCCGCAAAACGTGGGCGAGGTGGAGAACGCGGACGTATCGGTAAGTTATACCGGGCCCTGCGGCGATACCATTTGCGTTTCGCTTCGTGAGCAGAACGGCAGGATTCACGAGATTCGTTTCCTGACCGACGGGTGCGAGGCGACCCTGGCGTGTAGCAGTGCTATGACCGTTCTTGCCTGGGGCAAGAGTTTAGCGGAGGCAGTCGGAATTACCGCCTCCTCGATCAAGAGTTTCCTGGGCGGTCTTCCCAAGGAGCACGAGCACTGTGCAGCGCTTGCCGCTGCCGTACTTCATCAGGCGCTGGTCGAGTTGATTCGCAAGATGCGAAAAGAGGAATAATGCCTACCTATGTTTATAGATGTCCACAATGCGGGAAGGCCTTTGAGCGGTTCCATGCAATGAGCGAAGACCCCGAAGTGCTGTGCCCGAAGTGCGGAGTCAAAGCCAAACGGAAGATATCAGGCGGTGCAGGGTTTATTGTGAAGGGGAGTTTGAATGAAGGAGGTTGCTGCGGCAAGGATAATCCTTGCCAATCTCCAAAGCGCTGCTGTGAAAATCCATAAATTAAGAAGGAGGAATTGATGAAGATAGCGGTTTCTGCAAGTGGTAAGACGTTGGAAGATCAGGTTGATGTGCGGTTCGGTCGCGCGCCTTACTTTCTAATCATCAACGGAGATCAGGTTGAGGTAGTTGCCAATCCAAACCTTTCCGCAGGTGGAGGTGTTGGTGTGCAGACTTCTCAGATGCTTGCCGATCGGGGAGTAGAGGCGGTTATTGCCGGGAACTTCGGCCCGAAGGCTTACCAGGTTCTACAAGCCGCTGGAATCAAGGCCTATTCGGTAGAGGGCAAGAAGGTTAAAGAGGCGATTGAACTGCTAAAGGAAGACAAGCTTCAGCCGATACAGGCCGCGAACAAGGCCTCTCATTGGTGAGTTTGCTCTACAGTAAAGGAGAAGAGATATGAAGATAGCGGTTCCTACCGATGATGGTAAGACCATATCTCAACATTTTGGCAGGGCGCGCAGCTTTGCCATATTCGAGGTTGAGTCGGGAGAGATTACCTCTAAACAGTTGATCGAAAGCAATACCCCGCATTCTGGGTCTCATTCAGGTCAAGGACATGGTGCTGGTGGGTGGTTTATGCCGGCTTTGCAAGGATGCGAAGTTATCATTGCTACGAGCATGGGCAGACGTGCGATTTCTTACTTCGAAGAGGCAGGTATCAAACCGGTGTTTACCGATCTTACTGACGCCGAGGAAGCGGTAAAGGCCTACTCGGCGGGTACACTCAAATCACTCGGTCGTCCTGATTGCAGACCTCGCTGATCTGTATTCTACGGCGTTTCTGTGTAATGCAGAGTTGACTCCGAAACCAGATTGAAAGGCCGGCGGCGATTTTTCGTGCTTGACTTTGTAAGGAAGACTCGGTAATATCTATAGATGGTTGACGCGGATCGCTTTCTCCTGACCGCCCGATACGTGGTTTCGATGGACAAAACGGCTACTGTCTATTCCCCGGGTTACGTGTCTGTTGAGGAAGGCAAGATAAAGTCCGTTGGTTCCTTGGAAGGTCTTCAAGGAACAGAAGAACGCATTGACTACGGCAATGCCGCCATAATCCCCGGTCTTATCAACTCCCACACCCACGCGGCCATGACGCTTCTGCGAGGCGTGGCCGACGATCTTCCTCTGGATGATTGGTTAGAGGGCCACATCTGGCCGCTGGAGGCAAAGTTTCTCTCCCCTGAATTCATCCGTGCAGGAACCCGTCTCGCCGCAATCGAGATGCTTAAAGGAGGCACCACGCTGTTTGCCGATATGTATTTTTTTGAAGATGAAGTTGCGGCTGCTGCCAGGGACGTCGGTATCCGTGTGCTTATCGGTGAAGGGATACTTGCCTTCCCTACCGTGTCTGCAAAGAAGCCTGGCAAGGTCTTTGATCACATCCGCAGACAGGTCGAGAAGTACCGCGATGACAAACTTGTTCGCGTTCACATTGCGGCTCATTCCACCTATGCCACCTCAGAAGATCAACTTGGTAAATGTGTAGAGTTGTCTGAGGAATTGAATCTACCCATCAAGATTCACTGCGCCGAATCCCGAAAAGAAGTTCAAGAATCGATAGAAAAGCATGGTAGATCCCAGGTCGCCTATCTCAATGATTTGGGTTTGCTGGATACTCAAATAAGACTTGTTCACATGGTGTGGCCCCAGGATGGAGACTGGGATCTGTTAAAGCGAGACAACGTTTCTGTTGTTTCCTGTCCACAATCCAATCTCAAACTTGGTGCCGGTATTCCACCTATTGCTCGCTATCTCGACGAAGGAATCCGCATATCCCTCGGAACAGACGGTGCCGCCTCGAACAACAATCTGGATATGTGGGAAGAGCTGAGGCTTGCCGCCTTCTTGGTGAAAGGCACCAGCCTTGATCCTACAAAACTCCCGGCCAGACAAGCCTTGCGAATGGTGACCATAGACGCGGCCCGCATCTGGGGGATGGACGAGGGGTTAGGGTCATTGGAACCTGGAAAGAAGGCTGACTTGATAGTCGTGGACCTCTCAAACCCCCACACCACACCTACCTACGATATCTACTCGACCCTGGTCTATGCCGCCGGAGCAGCGGACGTGCGGGATGTCTTTGTCGCCGGTCGTCGGGTAGTTAAGAAGGCCAAAATTACCACCCTTGATGAGGAGTCCGTTCTGGGCGAGGCACGCGATTGGGCAGAGCGAATCACGCAAGAGCGAAGGAATGTCTAGCCCCAAGGTGCTTGTGACCGGAGCTTCAGGATTCCTGGGCTCACATATATGTGAGGCGGCACACGAAGAGGGTCACGAGATCCACGCCCTTATCCGCGAGACAAGTTCACGCCAGTGGTTGAATCAGGATGAAATTCATATCCACGTTGCGGATCTTGGTGACCGTGAAGCGATGATCCTTCTCCTCAAGGATATGGACTACGTGATTCACAACGCAGGTGTGCTTGCTACGGTTGCACGCGATGCAGCCGAGTGTCAGAGGGTTAACGTTGATATCACACGGGTGCTTGCAGAGGAATCAATAAGGGCCGGAATCAAGAGGCTTGTCTACGTCTCCAGTCTTGCCGCAGGTGGACCGGGCAAAGGACCCCAGGCACGAACCGAAGAAGATCCTGATAACCCTGTCTCCGACTACGGACGCAGCAAGAAAGCTGCGGAAGGGATGCTTTACGAGCTTCGCGATAGGCTTTCGGTGGTCATCCTGCGTTACGGCATGATCTATGGTCCGCGCGGGCATAACACCCTTGGATTTTTTAAGGCGTTGCAGGGAAACCTTGTTCCACTGATGGGGTTAAAACCTCTATACAGCTCTGTGATCTACGTCAGAGATGCGGCATGTGCGGCTGTCAGTGCCCTTTCTGCGAATGTTTCCTCCGGCTCAGTCTACCAGATCACAGACGGCAATTCTTATACTATTGAGGAGCTCTGCGATTCTATTGAAGAGGCTTTGGGTAAGAAGAAGAGGGCAAAGCGGATCAAGATTCCTTTCTGGCTGATTATGCTCAATGCATGGTACAGGCACGACGTTCGTGGGCTTAGGGGGATCTCTCCTGATCAGGTGCGGAACTTCAAGGCGCGCTACTGGTATGCATCGCCTGAGAAGGCGGTTCGAGAGCTCGGCTGGAAGCCTGAGATGAATTTAAGCAAAGGCCTGGCCGAGACCGTCGAATGCTACCAGGAATACGGATGGTTACAGTAAGGCATTGAGAGGCTCTTGATTCTTCATCTGTAACCCAGAGGTGGCGTAGCTGTTAAGGCCTTTGAGGATAAGGGCTTGACAGTATCCGGGATCGGGTTATTCTTTAAAGCTGAGAGAAGGGGACAGGTAAATTTGTGACTCAGGTTCCGGGTAGAACTGGAAAAGGAGCCGATTTGATTAATGTACTTCAACACGTAGGGATTGCGGTGTCTGACCGTGATCGTTCATGGGCCTTCTACCGCAGGCTAGGCTTCGACGTTCCCATGACCTTGGACCAGAGCTATATCACGAGGCTTAAGCCTTTGACCGGCGGGGACTACGAGCGAAAGGTGGTTCTGGCCGGCAACCTTATGGGTGGAGCAACTATTGAGATATTTCAGTTTACTTCCACCGAGCCTGTTTCCTACTCCAAGGACTGGCAGTGGGGCGATCCGGGCATTACTGCTATGGCGTTAAAGGTTCCGGACCTCGCCAAGGCACTTGAGCTGTTAGAAGAAACACCTGATATGCTCGTTGCCGGTCCCGCGCCCTGGTCTGCCAATCCGGCCTGGAAAGCAGCACTCCTCAAGGATCCTGACGGCTTACTCATCTACCTGGTCGAGATTCCTGGTATGAACTACTCCCTGCGCCGCAGCACCGATTACGTGGGGGGAATTGTTTTTGCCAGCATCGCGGTGAGCGATATGGAGCGTTCCCTCGATTTCTACCGCCAGGTGCTCGACTATACCGATGTGGTTTACGACTGGAATGGTACTGACCCCATGCTTTCGGCGATCCCTGGAGGTGAACGTCCTCAGCGTCGGGTTATGCTTTCGGATCCCAGACCTTCCACCTCGTTCTTTAGCTTTTATCTTGATCGTGGGATGATCGAATTGGTCGAAGTCGAAGGCAGTAAGTCGCCGCATATCTTTCACGGCCGCCGCTGGGGTGATATCGGTAAGACCGAGATATGCTTCGATGTTTATGATATCCGCTCAACTTTTGAGGAACTTGTGCGACGTGGGGCCGAGCCGGTTATTGAACCCAACCTCGAGGATCGCGATCTGGGACTTGGTGTCTCAGCACTCTTCGGTTACCTGGCCGACCCGGATGGAACCTTGATAGAGCTTTCCGAACCGACCAGATTGAGGCTTACCAGGAAGATCAGCCTGGATCTGCGCAAGCGTAAGCCTGGCAAAGCCTTCCCGGCCTGGCTTATGAAGCTTTCCCGCTTCAACCGCTACAAGGAGTAAGCGAACCTTAGGCATGTCTTGCAGTTTTGATCCCAGGTTAGATTTCGATTTCTTGGCAGGAAAGCCATGACTAAGAAGATTCTCATAACCGGTGCATCCGGTTTCCTCGGCTCACACGTCTGCGAAGCAGCGCACGATGCAGGGTATGAAGTCCACGCACTCATACGCTCTACAAGTTCAAGGCAGTGGCTTAAGCATCACTGGCTAAATATCCACGTTGTCAATCTGGATGAGCTTACCGGCCTTTCGGGGGTGCTTAAAGGGATGTATGCAGTGATCCATAACGCCGGTGCTCTGCCCGGATCAACGCGGGAGGAGTTGATCCGGGTTAACGTGGACGCTACCAGGATCGTGGCACAGGAGGCAGTCAACGCCGGGGTGCGTCGGTTCGTTTTCGCCTCCAGCCGTTCTGCAGGTGGGGCTAACCTGGGGAGTTTCCTTAAGACCGAGGATGAGCCCGACGGTCCAACTTGGGGCTATGGGGGGAGCAAGAAACGGGCAGAGGAAGTCCTGCGTTCTTTCCGCGAGAAGATGGATATCGTCAGCATGCGATACGTCACCATCTACGGCCCGCGGAACAGACACCTCCTGCGGCTCTTTAAGATGCTTTCGGGTTCGGTTGTTCCCATTATGGGGTTCAGGCCAATCTACATGCCTATGGTGTACGTAATCAATGCGGCGAGTGCAGCGGTTGCAGCACTTAAAGCTCAGGTGAAGTCCGGCGTGTTCTACTACATCTCAGACGGGGTGGAGTACACGATCGATACCCTGTATGACTTCATCAGCGATGCGTTGGGCAAAAGAGGGATGCGTGTGCGGGTGCCACTTTGGGTTGCATCTTCGGCAGCTTGGTGGATGAACCGGATCATGAAGAAGGGAACCGGTTTCTCGCCCGACGTAATAAAGGAACGGCGTTCACGCTACCGGTTGGTATCCTGTGAACGTGCAAGAAGGGAATTGGGCTGGAGACCGACCGTGATGCCAAAAGAGGGGTTTGCCGAGACGGTGGCGTGGTACCGAAAACAGGGGTGGTTGTGAGTAAACAAAAGAAGGTTCTCGTCACCGGTGCATCCGGTTTCCTCGGCTCACACGTCTGCGAAGCAGCGCACGAGGAAGGGTATGAAGTCCACGCACTCATACGCTCTACAAGTTCAAGGCGGTGGCTTAAGCATCACTGGCTGAATATCCACGTTGCCAATCTGGATGAGCTTACCGGCCTTTCGGGGGTGCTTAAAGGGATGGACGTGGTGATTCACAACGCAGGTGCGACGTCAGGTTACAGCAAGGAAACCCTTCAAAAGGTCAACGTAGAAGGAACAAAAGCCATTGTGGAGGAGTCAATCAAGGCCGGGGTAAAGCGATTTGTCTACGTATCGAGTCAGGCAGCAGGCGGACCAAGCAAAGGAACATATCCGAAGACCGAGGATGATCCCGACTGCCCCATCTCCACCTACGGCTTTAGCAAGAAGACCGCAGAAGAGATACTTTTAGGGCTTCGCGATAGGATCCAGATAGTGATTCTTCGCTATCCGGTTATCTACGGACCGCGTGGAGAAGAGATGTTACCCATCTTCAAGATACTTTCCGGGCCTTTCCAGCCGGTGATGGGGTTCAAGCCCCTCTATACATCCATGATCTATGTAACCGATGCGGCTCAGGCTGCGGTTGCGGCACTGCAGGCGAAGGTCGCTTCCGGCTCGATCTACTACATCGCCGACGGAGTTGACTACACCCTTGAGTATCTCTACGATTTGATCGGTGAGGCTCTGGGGAAGAAGGGGTTGCGTATCAAGCTGCCCCTCTGGATAGTAAGTATTGCCGCCTGGTGGGTTCATGATGTGCGCAAAAAGAGGCCTTCATTTAACCGCGAGGAAGTGCGGGAGTTTAAGGCTCGCTTCTGGCTTGCCTCCTCTGAGAAGGCCATGCGCGAACTTGGTTGGAAACCCCAGGTTTTGCCTCAGGAAGGATTTGCCAAGACGATACGATGGTATCGTTACAAAAGGTGGCTATAATTTACCCCATAAAGTTACGAAGTAACTTTATGGGGACCCCGGGCATACACCCCACACGTACGCTCCGCGTCCGTGCGGGGACCCCGAAGAGCGAGAAAGTTGTTTAAGGTTAATGGCTGAAGTAAAAAAGATTCTACTCACAGGCGCGTCCGGATTTCTTTTACCCCGCAACGCTACTTTGTACCGTTGCGGGGACCCCGAAAAAGGACAGTTCGATCAGGTTAGGTTGTGGGTGTTATGAAAAAGGTTCTGGTAACCGGTGCATCTGGATTTCTTGGTTCGCACATATCCGAGGCGGCGCACCAGGCAGGATACGAGGTTCACGCCCTGATCCGAGAAACCAGTCCGCGGCGATGGCTTGATCATCCCTGGCTTGTGATTCATACCGCAGATCTCTACGATCGGGACGCCATGGCTTGTATCCTTTCAAGGATGGACGGTGTGATCCACTGTGCAGAAACCCTGTGGGGTGATTACTACAGGGTAAACACCCAGGCTACACGGGTAATTGCCGAGGAGTCGGTTAAAGTCGGGATCAAGCGTTTTGTCTACATCTCAAGCCTGGCCGCAGGAGGTCCGGGCAAGGGGCCTTATTCCAAGGATGGGGGAGAACCGGATAGTCCTATCTCTCCATACGGGCACAGCAAGAAAGCCGCCGAGGAGATACTCGATGGGATGCTTGATCAGCTCCATGTCGTGATCCTGCGCTATCCCATGATCTACGGGCCGCGCGACATCCAAGCATTGCGCCTCTTTAAGAACCTTAAAAGCCCGATTAGCGTAAAGGTAGGGTTCAAACCCATTTATATCTCCGCTATCTACGTGAAGGATGCGGCGCGTGCCGCGGTTCGCACCCTTAGTGCTGATGTGGCTTCCGGTTCGGTCTACGACATCTCAGACGGGGTCAACTATACCTTTGATGATCTCTACGATGTTGTCGGTGATGCTCTGGGCAGAAGGAGTTTGCGTATTCCGTTGCCCTTCTTTTTAGTGGTTTTTGGTGCCTGGCTGGTGCACGATGTCTTCAGGGAGAAGACGGCCTTCAACCCTGATCAGATAGGTATGTTCAGAAGCCCATACTGGCTTGTATCGCCGGAGCGCGCTATTCGCGAACTCGGCTGGGAACCCCAGGTATCTATCTATGAGGGAGTTAGGCGGACAATTCACTGGTATAAAAAGAAAGGCTGGTTGTGAAATCTAAGAAACTTTTACAGGAACTTGAGCTGGTGGCCGAGAAGCTCGGCATACAGACGGTCTACGATACCTTTCAGGGTAGGGGAGGGGGCTGTCGGGTTATCGAGGACCGTTACATCGTGATCAACAGCCGTCTGGCTGATGAGATAAAGGCTGAGCTCTTCCTTAAGGCGCTTTCCGAGCTTCCCATAGACGAGATATACATAAAGCCTGAGATCCGCGAGTTGCTTGAGGAAGCGCGGAAATCCAGACCACAAACCGAGTCAATGTAGGGGCACGGCATACCCTATGAGATGCCAAGCATCTCAAGGGGCAGGCTCTGCCGTGCCCCTACAACAGGCGAACCTGAAGGTTCGCGCTACTTTTGGGAGGGCGTCGCCTCTTTTTCCTCAGACCCTCTTGTATGCTTGGTGAGGAACTTAAACGTCCAGGGGTTGAACCAGATGAAGAGTATGACCGCCAGATAACCTATGATTAAAAGCAGGGTGATCCAATAATAGTTGGGGTTGCCCAGCTCGTATCCGGTGGCAGGCAAGCTGGCCATGGCGATCAATGGAATCCCCATTAGCAACCCTATCCCCGAACCGTAGATGGCGTCAGAGGCGGCAGAGGTTCTAAACTGCGGATCCACCCCGCGCAGCAACGCCATGCCGGTGGCGAGTGTTCCTGTGTGAGTTCCGAAGAAGGTGACGAAGTGTTCAACAAAGGTCTTTGGCCATACCCTTCGCACGAAGAACCAGATGTAGCCTATTGTGACGACCCCGCCGATGGTTGTCACTATAAGTATCGGCACGATGTAAGGGCCGAGCACCCGCACGTTTATGGCGGCGATGGAGGCGGCGATCATGAAGTCAATCGCCGTGCCCCCGATGTGCTGCAGGAGGTAGTTGTTGGTCCCCTTACCACCTTTCACCCATCCTTTATCCTCCATCTTGCGTACAAATTTGCCCACGAGGGTGCCGATAAGCGCGCCGAACCCGAAGTGGAATCCCCAGAAGAGCTTTAACATATTGGCACTGAGTTTGCCGGGAACCAGTGTATTCAACAACCATGTGAGTCCCTCCAGGCCTAAGAGAAGGACAATATAGATTCCGCCAATCAGCATGAGTTGGGTGGTAGCCTTGTCGATTGAGCGCGCCATGCCGGAGTAGTCGCGCTCCTTCTCGATGAGGAAGTGGGCTCCTGGTTGGGGTGGTGGTGGTTTGCCAAAGCCGGGTTCTGGTTCGCCGCGACGTCTGCGCCTGCGAATCAGGATGTTCATGAGCGGCACGCCCACTATACATGCCCAAAGGAAGCCTATGGTTGAAAAGCTTAATCCCACCGATGCTCCGTTCGGGAAAGCGGAGGTGGCGGTGCCGGGAACCATGATATCCGACCATAACTTGCCCATCTGGCTGGCTAAACCGGGGCCCTGGCCAAATCCGAAGGGCAAAAGGAACCCAAACGACGGGAAGAGATCAGGGAAGATGGTAAGCATGAGGATCAGCGTAACAGCAAGGCCGATGAATCCCTGGATGGCGTAGGAGGCCACCATGTAGAATCCACCGGAGACCGCTGAGCGGGTCCTGCCTTTTCCTTCGCTGCTCTTGAGTGCGAGCGCTATGAATGCTATTCCCATTAGATGATAGATTAACGTCAGAAGGGTTCCGGATTGAAGGGGGGTTATGACTTCCGTGAAATCTCCGTGGATGCGGGTTATCTTAGGTAGTATGTTAAGTACACTGGGGCCGACGATAAGTCCAATGAATCCGGCGATGATGGCGTCGGGGATGCGAAACTTGCGGATGAACGATACGAACCGTCTTATAACCACCGCGATAAGAAGAAATACGCCCAGAAGGGCCAGATCAACGATCAAACTCCAGGGTTCAAGCATCCGAATCCTCCTTTGTTTGCCTTTAACCTCTTCCCATCGGTGTGTTTCATTTCTTTAAAATTCTATAAGCTCCTTATGCCTTCCGAACTTACTTCTTCATCTCTTATCGAGTACTTCGTGAGGAAGCGGAAGACCGGCGGGAGAAACCAGATCACGAGTGTTAGCGCGAGATACCCCAGAACCGCCACCAGGGTAATCCAGTAAAGGTTGGGGTTGCCGGTCTCGAACCCCTCAATGGGCAGGGTGGCGATAAAGATCAATGGGAATACCAAAGGCAACGCCAATGCCGAACCGTACACTATGTCTGATGCGGCTCGGGTCCGAAAGTAGGGATCGGCCCCGCGAAGAAGCGCCATACCCGTTGCAATCGTCCCGGTTTGCTCCCCGAAGAACGCAACAAAGTGTTCCACATAGGTCTTGGGCCAGACCTTCCGGACGACGAACCATGTATACAGGGTCACTGAAAGTCCGCCGGCAGTGGTTATGATAAGGATGGGTACGATGAACTCGCCCAGAACCCTTACGTCTATGGCTGCAATAGATGCGACGATCATGAAGTCAATCGCCGCTCCCCCTATGTTCTGAAGCAGGCGATTGTCGGCGATGGGGGTTTTAAAGATCCTTTTGTCCTCTAACTTGTGGATTAGCTTGCCAAGTAAAGTCGCGATGATAGCACCGAAGACGAAATGTATCGACCAGAATATCCCCACTATGGTTTGCATTATCCCAATCTCACCTACCAGGGTGTAAAGTAGGAAGGTCAGTCCCTTAAGGGACAGAAAAACCAGGATGTAGACGACACCTATCAACACAAGTTGAGTTGTAGCCCTTTCTACCAATCGTCCCGATCCGCCTTCTTCTCGCTTCTCTTTAAGGACTACCGGCATGGGTTTGGCCTCAAGACCTGGAGCCGGTTCCCCTCTGCGGGACCTGCGTCTTATTAAGAGATTCATCAAAGGCACACCGACAAAACATGCCCACAGGAAACCGATTGTGGAGAAGCTGAATCCTACCGATGCCGCGGCGTTAACGCTGGGGAAGGCTTTTATACCTGCCGGAGAGATCTTATTAGCCCATTTAACCGCCATCTCTCCTGCCATGGGTCCCTGGGCGAACCCGAATGGAAGAAGCAGGCCGAAGGCCGGAAAGAGGTCTGGATAAACGGTTTTTATAAGCACAAGCGTAATACCAAGTCCGACCGCTCCCTGCACACAGTAGGAGACCACATTGAACAGTCCGGCGGAGAACGCTGTGCGTCCTCGTCCCTGGCGGGTATCTCTCTTTAAGGATAAGGCGATGAATCCTATCGCGAGAAGATGGTATACCAGCGTGGTCAACCGGCCGGTGTCGAAGGGAACGAGTCCCAGGATACCCGGCCCGGCGATCAAAGCCAGCACCCCGGCCAGGATTGCATCAGGGATGCGAAAACGCGAGAAGCGGGGTATAGCGCGGCGGATGACCATTGCTATAAAGAGAAATATCGCAAGGTAGGCTATCTGAAGCATCATATCCCAGGGCTGGCTCATCTCAGGTCTCCTTTGCTCTTACTTTTATCCAGCTCCTGGGTCAAAAAGTGCCAGAAGTATGCCGACTGGCCGAAGAACGTGAAACGATACGCCATGTCTTCGCCGAAGAACTCGAACTTGTGATTCCAGGTGATACCCGGTCCCCTAAGCTCGTTAAGTGAAGCATCAAAGAGGACCTTGCCGTCCTTGCTTCGAACAAACACCATCCTGAAGTCGGGAGTGAGGGTTGCAATACCATCTCCTTTGAGTTCGAAGTCGCGATCCCTTCCGGTCTCGGTGGGGACAGACCACATCATGGCCGGAAGCGAGACCAGAGGGTTTCTACCCTGCTTTTTGCGATCTGCAAGCATCGGTATGGTCTGGGCATCATTCCAGCGCGTCCAGTCTATGTAGCGCTTGAAGTTACGTGCTCCGACTGCGAGCGGTTCGCCTACTTTGTTGAGTTGGAAGGTCCCGTTCCCAACAAACCTCCAGCGGGCACCACAGGCGGTGCAGAAAAGATGCTTGCCTTTCGATTCAAGCACAAAGAATCTCTTGCAGTGTGGGCAGAGCCATAAGCGAAGCTCGAGGTGTTCTGCCACAGTGGGACTCGTGAAGATATGTTTTATGACCTCGGGATCCTCCAGTTCGCTGTAGAAGAGCTTTTCTTCTATCCTTCGTTTGATTTCCCTTTCATCCTCAGGGACCTCATCCGGGTTCTCAAACAGATAGCTGAAATCAAATATCACCCTGCCTCGGCGCGGCCAGTTTGACCACCGAGGCCAGGCAAGGTAGGAGCCGCGCTGCCTGACACAGATCGCCGGTATCTTCAGCTTCTTTATAAGGCGTGGAATCGTGTCGCCCAAAGGCAGGGTTTGCCCGTCCCAGTTGCGTTTGCCCTCAGGGAAAACCCCGATTATCTCTCCACGCTTGACCGCCCTTAACAATATGCGCATGGTAACCGAGTCCGGGATGTTTTTTGTCTTGGGGATGCCTTTCACCCATCCAAGCAAGGTGCGGCTGATCTTGTATCGGAAGTACTCATCAGTAACAACGTAGCGTATGGGACGGTTGATGGAGTCTGCGATCATGAATGGATCAACCGTGTTTGTGTGGTTAGCCAACAAAAACGCAGGCTGTCCCCGAGGAGGAAAACCCCTCTTGCCTTCGCTTTGTATGTGGAAGAAAAAACGCAGGGGCGGTCCCAAAAAAATCTTGGCCCACCACCAGAAGATATCCCTCCACAGAAAGGAGAGCTTCTCACCGAGCATAGTATTAAGCAAACACAAAATTCGCCAAAAGTCAAGAGGAGGGGGCAGAGATTATTTATTGGGATAAAATATTAATCCAATTTACTATCAGCAGGGCAATCTATTACGTCCGAGAAAAGGTAGGGAACGTCCGCAGGCATTCCTTATTGTTAATCAGATGGCTTTAGCTATACGTTATACGTGTTCGTTCCTTAAGTTATGGGTTTCGGTTTACTGAATTCTGCCGTGCTTGTCATACTTAATCGTGTGGAAGCCTTCGTCTTCCGAGTAGCATTTAACGTAAACGTAGCCGGAGGCGTCCACCCTTACATGTGGCCCCGTATCATATTTGCCCGAGTCGTAAGCCTTTTTCCAGAGCAGCTTACCTTTCGAGTTGTACTTGATTGTGAGAATGTCGGAGGCGGTTTCCTCTCCCCGGTAACCCGTGAGACCCGTGATGTAGACGTTGCCTAGTTCGTCCACCGTTATGTCCTGGGCAATATCCATGGAACCATTGTCGTAGAAGCTGTTCCATAAGACGTTGCCTTCCGGGTCATACTTGATCGTCCGGTAGTCGTTATCGCGTCCATTAAAGGAGTAGCATGTCACATAGGTGTTGCCCGCCTCATCCGTTGTTTGGGCATAGATCACGTCCTCGGCGTAATCGCCTTCATAGGTCTTCTCCACCACAATGCCCTCTTTATCAATCTTGAGCGTTTGGATGGCGCCATCAGGCCATTCTCCCAGGTATCCCGTAATATATGCGCAACCCTTCTCTACTTTTATGACAGTGGGTCTGCCAAAGACCACGACCTGTTTTTCCCCGCTTTCCAGGGTTCTTGTGATAGTTGTGGCAAACGCAAGGCTTGCCATAAACACCACCACGAGCGCTTTTTTCATGGTTTTCCTCCTTGACTGGTTTGCAGTTGCTCCGACGAGCGACTTTCAATCTTATAGAGATTATAAGGGAGTTTCAAGGAGTGTCAATAGTTAAAGTTGACAATGCTTTGTTGCTGCTTAACATAGCGATTATGGAGATCATCCGCACTATCCGCGAGATGCAGATGTTTGCAGATGAGGCAAGGGGACGGAGCAAGATCATCGGTCTTGTTCCCACCATGGGGTATCTGCATGAGGGGCATCTTTCTCTTGTCCGCAGAGCGAGAGAAGAAAGCGACGTGGTGGTGGTAAGCATCTTTGTTAACCCTGCTCAGTTCGGGCCAGGTGAGGATTTATCCAGCTACCCCAGGGATTTTGATAGCGACCGGATGCTTCTTCAAAAGGAGCGGGTTGACGTGATTTTCGCCCCTTCTGTGGCGCAGATGTACCCTGAGCCCAGCCTTACCTACGTTTACGTTCACCTGCTTACCGAGACCCTGTGCGGCGCTGATCGTCCCGGTCACCTTGACGGGGTCTCGTTGGTAGTTGCCAAGCTTTTCAACATCTGCAAACCTCACAAGGCTTACTTCGGGGCCAAGGATTTTCAACAGCAGCTGGTGATCCGCAGGATGGTGGCTGACCTCAACTTCGATATCCAGATCATCACCTGTCCCATCGTTCGAGAGCCGGACGGCCTTGCCATGAGTTCCCGTAACACATACCTATCATCTGATGCACGCCGAAGGGCGCTTGTCTTAAACCACTCACTTGAAGAAGCGGAGCGGATGGTTAAGGCAGGGGAGAGGAACGTGGAAACTATCCTTGGAAAGATGAGGGAGATGATTGAGGCAAAGAATCCAGACCGAATTGACTACGTATCAGCGGTGGATCCTAACACCCTAGAACCTATCCAGGAGATCAAATGCCCGGTTTTGTTTGCTCTGGCAGCTAAGTTCGGCAAGTCGCGGCTCATAGACAACCGGTTGGTCGAGCCTTAATCCATAGATGAAGCGGGAAGAACTTCTCAAGCCTGAGACCCTGGCAAGGCTTCGAGGCCTGGATCTTAAGGCACGACTTGTAGTGGAAGGCTTTTTGGAAGGTCTGCACCGCTCGCCATACAAGGGATTTTCTGTCGAGTTCTCCGAGTACCGCCCGTATATCCCAGGCGACGAACCTCGTCGCATCGACTGGAAGGTTTATGCCAAGCGAGACCGCTTCTACGTGAAGGAGTATCAGGAAGAGACCAACCTTCGCGCCATGCTTTTAGTGGACTCCTCAGGCTCGATGGCTTACCGTTCAGGAAGTGTTACGAGTGCGCTTTCCAAACTGGATTACGCCACCACACTCGCCGCAGCACTTGCCTATCTTCTGATCAAGCAGAAGGACGCGGTGGGTCTTGCCACCTTCGATACCCGGATCAGGTCCTACATCCCGCCTCGCTCGTCGCGTAACTACCTGCAGCTGCTCCTGGCAAGGCTTGAGAACCTGACAGCAGGCGGGGAAACGAACCTTGCGGAAAGCCTTCACAGCCTGGCCGAACGATTGCGCAAGCGAGGTCTGGTGATACTCTTCTCAGATCTCTTCGACGATCCGGACCGGGTGCTCTTCGCTTTGCGCCACTTTCGTCATCGCAAGCACGAAGTTATTCTCTTTCATATTCTTGACCCCATGGAGGAGAGCTTTGATTTCTCATCACCCACGAGGCTTGTTGATATGGAGACGCGTAAGGAGGCAAGCCTTGATCCCCGTCTTGTTCGTGCAGAGTATCGCAAGGCGCTTGAAGATTACCGGTTCCGCCTGCGAAGCACATGCTCGGAACATCACATAGACTACAATCCGATCCTTACCGATCAGAGCTTTGAGCACGCCTTGTTTCGTTACCTTGAGAAGCGCCGCAGACTAAGATGATGACTGCTGGTAATCATCCGGTTCTTCTTTGTGACCGAAGCTACGTAGTGCGAACCCTTAGGTTCGCCGCGAGGCTAAAGCCTCGCACTACATGTTTATTTCCTCCCACTTGGTGGAGAACGCGTAGCGCGAAGGGAGCATTTTTATGATCAGCTTTGCCAACCCCTGGTATTTGTTACTTATGCCTCTGGCGTCAGGGCCGTTGGTTCTTCATCTACTCAGTCGCCGGAAGATGAAACGTACCGAGTTCAGCTCGCTTTTCTTCCTGCGAAAGCTTCGTGAGCGCCGTTTCCGCTGGCTCAAGCTTCGCGACGTTCTCCTCCTCATACTTCGCACCTTGTTCCTGATGTTCCTGGTTCTTGCCCTGGCCGGACCCATATGGAAAGGCCGTTTCCCCTTGGGTAAGGTGAGGGCAGATGTAGTCGTTATCCTCGATGACTCCTACTCAACCACGGCGCGTTTTGGCGATCTGAAAGCAACCGCCTCTCGGCTTCTTGACGAACTCTCGCTTGGCAGCCGAGTTGCGTTGCTTTCTCCATCCGGCTCTTTATGGGACACCGTATGGGGTGAACCTGAATCCGCTGCCGAAAGGATACAAGCCCTTGCATCTTCCCAGAGCGGGCGCGATCTTCAGGCTGCATGGCTAAAGGCCTTAAAGCTTTTAGATAAGAGCCGTGCGTCTACGCGGCGCGTGGCATTAATCTCCGACGGACAGGAGCACGCGCTCGGTTTCCTGGAAAACCAACGTATCCCTTCAGACGTCGAGGTGTTCTGTTTTATAGACGAGGCAAGTTTTCCAGCCAATACCTCCATCCTTGATGTTGAGCTTTATCCTGGTTTCCCGCTGCCGGGCGAAGAACGGTTCTTGCGTATTCGATTAGGGCGTTCGGGAAAGAAGGTTGAGAAAACCCTCTCGCTCTGGGTGGACGAACGGATGGTTGAGGAGCGCAGGATAAGATTGTCCGAGGGCCGGAAGGAGATTGAGTTCAGGCTTCCACAGGCAGCTCAGGAGGTAAGGGTAGCTCTTGATCCGGACTCGATTCCTGCAGACGATCAGCGGTTTGTTCTCGCATCCGGCGGCAGGCGTTTGCGCATAAGTCTTGTGGGGGATGCGGGTTCGGATTTCCTTGAGCTTGCCTTAAGGGTCGGAGGCGACCTGGAGGTGCAAAGAGTTCGACCTGCCGGCGCTGCTCGACTCTCTTCTTCCTCTTACGATGTTCTCATCTGGGACGGTGCCACTTCGTGTCCTTTCCAGGCCCGCACCGCCGCTTCCCAGGGCTTAGCGGTTCTCATCCTGCTTGACGGCGACGTGGAAGATGTCGCGGGCGCATTTAACTCCCTGGGCGTCTCATCTGGAGAAGGCTTTGAGATCCTTGGACCATCCTCACTCTTCGCGGATCTCGAGGAGCAAGACCGCCGCCAGATGCGGATTAAGCGTTATGCGCGGCTCGAGCCCACAGGGGCCAAGGTTATACTCCCATTGAGCGGCGGTGATCCCCTGATGCTGGCCGATACCTCACAGGATATCTACTACCTTGCCACGCGGTTCACAGCCCAGCATACAGAGCTTGTTTACCGTGCGCTCTTTCCGGCTATCTTACAGCGGATAGTTACCTACGTGGCAGGGGAGAAATCGCAGCGAGAACGTTTTATCGGCGATACCCTGCGCGTGAGGGTCCAAAAAGGTGAACCGCTTTTTGTGGAAACGCCCCGGTTGCATTACGAGATTACCCCAAGACAATCGGATGGGGGCTATGTAGTGGAGTTTAGCCATACCTCTGATGGTGGTTTCTACAGGATCGGCGCGGAGGGCTTCGTTGTTAATCCTGATCCTGCGGAGGCATCTGTTGCAAAGATAACCACTCCCGATCTCCAAAAACGCGGGGTCAAGGTCTATCCATTGGGTGCATCAGTTCCGCGCAAGCTGTGGTTCTGGTTCCTCATTCTTGCCGCAGCGTGCCTGGCAGCGGAGTTTTTGTTCATCTTTCTGTAGAAATCACGTGGGAACAGACTCAGCGGGTACTCGCCGGGTGCTATAATCCATTAATTTTTATCCGCAGATTTGAACTCTGGTAGGGTTCTCCTTCGGAGTCGCAGATGACACAGATTAAGGGCTTATACCATGAGCCGTAAACCGTAAGTCCCCTCTTGACAAGGGTTTTTTTGAGGGTAGAGTGTAATTGGTAAAAATCACACAGTCAAGGAGGTCGTAATGAAGCGTGTGTTCGTATTAACAATCAGCGTGCTGCTGGTTAGCGCGGTTGGTTTAACCGCCCAGGTTGTCGAAGAATGGGTAGCTCGCTACGACGGACAGGCAAACGGCCTTGATATTGCCAAAGCCTTGGCAATAGACGATGAAGACAACGTGTACGTTACAGGCTACAGCGACGGTTCAGGAACTAACTCTGACTATGCGACCGTAAAGTACAACTCCTCAGGCGTCGAGCAATGGGCAGCTCGCTACGACGGCCCGGCAAGCTTTCAAGATGGAGGCCGAGCCATGGCAATAGACGGTGCAGGCAACGTCTACGTTACAGGCATGAGCTGGGGTTCAGGAACCTCCGATGACTATGCGACCGTCAAGTACGGCTCCACAGGTGTCCAGCAATGGGTAGCCCGATACGACGGTCCGGGAAACGTTAGTGATGGAGCCACTGCCATAGCAATAGACGGTGAAGGCAACACCTACGTTACAGGCGCCAGCGGCGATGACTATGCGACCGTAAAGTACAACTCTTCAGGCGTCGAGCAATGGGTAGCCCGGTACGACGGTCCAGGGGACGATGAAGATTATGCTACCGCCATGGCAATAGACGATGCAGGCAACGTCTACGTCACAGGCTGGAGCTTGGGTTCAGAAGTCGACAATGACTATGCGACCGTAAAGTATAATTCCTCAGGGGTCGAGGAATGGGCAGCCCGGTACGACGGCCCGGCAGGCGGTGACGATTTAGCTTTTGCCATGGGGGTTGATGGTTCAGGCAACGTCTACGCGACAGGCACCAGCTCCGGTGACTATGCGACTGTAAAGTATAATTCCTCAGGGGTCGAGCAATGGGCAGCCCGGTACGACGGCCCGGCAAGCGGTAACGATTTAGCTTTTGCCATGGCAGTTGACGGTTCAGGCAACGTCTACGCGGCAGGCACCAGCTCCGGTGACTATGCGACTGTAAAGTATAATTCCTCAGGGGTCGAGCAATGGGCAGCCCGATACGACGGACCGGCAAGCGGTGGAGGAGTCTATGCCATAGCTGTTGATGGTACAGGCAGCGTCTACGTTACAGGCTACAGCGAGGGTTCAGGAACCTCTACTGACTATGCGACCGTAAAGTATAACTCCTCAGGGGTCGAGGAATGGGTAGCCCGGTACGACGGCCCGGCAAGCGGTAATGATGAAGCCTTTGCTCTGGCGCTTGACGGTACAGGCAACGTCTACGTAACAGGCTTGAGCGAAGGTTCAGGAACCAACTGGGACTATGCTACCGTAAAGTATAGCCAGGGGTCAGGTGTGGCGGAAGCTCCGGAATCCTCCCCCATACTGGTTTCTACCTCTCTCAACCGATTGTCCTACGAACTCTCAGGCAGCGCTTCGCTTACCCTGTACTCTGCCGATGGGCGAAAGGTGCTTGAAGAAATGGTGGAAGGCCAAGGTATCTGGGAAGCGCCAGCATCGTTAGCCCAGGGCGTCTATTTCGTACGTTTAGAAGCGGGTTCCTTCAACGCTACAAAAAAGCTGATTCTTCACAGATAACCACCAGCCGCCTGCCGTAGGCTGTGAGCCGTTAGCCGTGGGCTGTAAGTCGTCAGCTGTGTGCGGTCAGCGCCAGGCGGTAAGCTGTGAGCGGTAGGCGGTGAGCGGATGGCGGGGGGCGGGTGCACGTTGACAATCATGTTTACAAAAGTATGATTCGTGCATGGATGCGGATTTTCTCGACCGCGTAGAAGACCTGCTTGAGCAGGGCAAGACCGCCGAGCTCAAGGAGATTCTTGAGAGAATACCTGCTCGACATCTGGCTCGTGTGCTTGAGCGTCTGGACCGTGACGATCTTATAGCGCTCTTCCGTTTGATAGACACCGACAAGGCAGCTGACGTTATCCTGGAACTCGATGACGCTACCCTTGACGTGGTTCTGAGCGAGCTTGAAAACGAGCGTATCTCCAAGCTTGTAGAGGAGCTGGATTCCGACGACGCGGCCGATATCGTTGCCGAGATGTCTGCAGAGGACCGCGCCGCGGTCATTGCAAGGCTTCCTGCCGATGACCGCCGGGACCTTGGCGAGCTCCTTCACTTCCCCCCAGACACCGCGGGCGGTCGTATGACAGTGGATTTCCTTCACACCTATACCAACGATACCGTGCAGCAGGTTACCAAACGCCTTCGGCGCAAGGGGCCTGATCCTCATTACTCAAGCCTTCTCTTCGTAACCGACCGCAAGGGTCACTTTGAAGGGGCGTTGGAGATAGATAAGCTTCTCTTCCATTCCCCACGCGCCAAGATTCGCGATCTCGCAGTGCCTTATCCTGTGAAGGCGTTTCTTCTTGAGGATCAGGAGAGCGTGGCCCGTAAGGCGGAGAAGGCTGAGGTGCCCATCGTTCCTGTTGTGGACGAGCAGGATAAACTCAGAGGCATAATAACCATCGAGGACATCATCGACGTGATCCGGGAAGAGACCACCGAGGACATCTACCGTTCAGGCGGTGTAGGCGCTGAGACATCGCTTTTTGAATCGCCGGTGCGCTCGGCTGGCAGGCGTCTGCCCTGGCTTCTGGTTAATCTCGGCACTGCATTCGTGGCGGCAAGCGTGATAGGCCTATTCCAGAATACAATCAGATCCCTGGTGGCGGTTACCATCTTTCTTCCTATAGTTGCCGGACTGGGAGGAAACGCAGGTTCACAGACCGTGGTGATGGTGATTCGCAGCTTGGCTTTGGGAGAGATTACTTCCTCCGACGCCTGGCGACTGCTGCGGCGTCAGCTCTTAACCTGTTTTCTTTTGGGCCTTGGCGCCGGGATTCTTGTGGGTGTGGGTGCACTTATCTTTCGACTCCCGATAATCCTTGCGCCGCTGGTGTTTCTTGCGCTCGTAATCAACATCATCATCGGCGGCATAGTAGGGACCCTTGTGCCTATGATACTGCGCAGGTTGAAGTTTGATCCGTCTCTTGCATCCAGTATCTTTCTTACAGCTACTACCGATACCCTGGGGTTTCTTGTACTTCTTGGTCTTGCCACGCTGGCTCTTCAATACTTCCCTGCCTGATGTCTGCCCTTGTCCGTTCCGAAGGTCTTGTGTTGCGGACCCGTGCTTTCCGCGAGTCTTCCAAGATTGCCACCGTTCTCACCCGCCGTACCGGTCGCGTTGATCTCCTGGCACGAGGAGCACGTAAGCCAGGATCGCGCTTCGGCGCTGGGCTTGAGATAGGCACGGAGGGGGAATTTATTTACTACGAACGGGAGAACAAGAGCTTGTGGACACTTTCATCTGCGGACATCCTTCGCTCACACCAGAGCTTAAGGGAGAATCCTGAAACGCTTACCCTGCTTGCCCGGATAATGAAACTTTTAGCCCATCTTTCTCAGCCTGGTCAGAGTAATCCTGGACTCTACAATCTCACGCTTGCAGTGCTTAACGCTCTGGAGACAAGCAAAGCCCCAGATGCGCTTCACGACCTTTTCGTCTGGCGAGCTACTGCACTTAGCGGTTATCCGCCTCGAATAGATGAAGTCTGCCTTGTATGTGGCAAATCCGAGGCGATTAATTTCTCTGTTTCTCAAGGAGGTTTCGTCTGCTCCGAACATTCCCAGGGTGAGAAGAACGTATTTCGTCTTAATATTCAAGAGCGCGATATTCTTGTTCGCTTGAGTGATGCTCCGGTTGGCGAGATTAAGGGAAAGCTTTCCTCGACCCTGTCAAGACTTATCCGACAATACGCCAGCTACCACCTGCACGCCGACGAACGCCTCATCCCGCCCGTAACACCCCATCCGTAACACACCACCCCTGGACATCCTCGCAACGATACATCCTAATATGTGAACGACGAGAAATATCGCGCTATTCTGTGATCGGCAATATCCAGAAGTTAAAGTCAGCGGGATAGTCGGAATCCGCCAGCGCATCCTTACGGATTATCCCGACTACCAGCGGTGAATCGCCCAGCGTCACTTCGGTTTCCCAGCGGTCATCCCAATGCTCGGCTTCGTTCACTATAGGAACAAACCTTACCGCTTCGCTTCCTATGGCAAACGAGACCAAAAGTGTTGTGTCGGCTACCGTTCTCAGATTAAGGGAGAGCTTTGTCCCTGATACAACCTTTGGGAATTCCTCCAGAGTGATGAGCGAGTCTGAGGATTCGATTATCGTGTTAAGTTCACCACCTTTAATCCCCACCGAGAAGATCCTGGTGGTGTTGGTGTCCGAGCGCTCCCCGGTGATGGAGTAGCCTACCATCTCCCAGTCGCCGTTGTCTGCAAACTGCGCCCACTGGATACGTTCGCTTGAGAGTTCCTTCCCTGCTGCATACTCGGTGCCGTCTTCTCTGCTTATGAGGTTATAGTTCAGTGTGCCTTTGTATCTTCTTATAACTGCCACAAGCGCCGAGTCGCCGACGGTAACGATGGTGTCGCCTTTGATCTTCTCATTGAAGTAGATGGCAAGGCTCTCGGACTCAAAGGTTGTGTTTAGCTTGATCCCGGTCACTATCCATAGGCTGTCAACCATAATCGAATCTGCCTCAGGTATCGCTAGATCAAGAGATAGTTCGATTGGGGTCAGCCGCTCGATTTCCGATTCCACTATCTCTTTGATACGTTCTTCTGCGGCCTGCTGGTCAAATGGATTGCAGGCCAGCATCACCAGAAGGGGTAGGATCGAAAGATATCTGCGCATGTCCTATCTTACGCGGATTCGGAAAGAGGTCAATCCTTTAAATGCTTCTTTTTCAGAATCCTCCTTTCCGCCTGACGGCGGAAAGATCGGAGAACCTGTAGGGGCGACGCAGAGCCTGCCCCTTGAGATGCTTGACATCTCATAGGGTATGCCTCGCCCCGAAAGTGTATCAGGTTGTATCACTTCTCGTATCTTCCGCCCAGGTGCTTGGCCAAAAACTTCTCAGCTGCTGCATAGAACTCGAGTCGGTTATCTTCCTTCATGAAGCCGTGTCCCTCATCCTCGAACAGCATGTATTCGTAGTCAATCCCTTTTTCTTCCATGGCGGCCACTATCTGATTGGACTCCGACTGCTTGACTCGCGGGTCGTTGGCTCCCTGGGCAATCAGCATGGGGATGCGGATGCTGTCCACCCGCGACAGGGGGGAACGTTCCCACAAAAGGGCAGAGTCCTTGACAGGATGTCCGATCCTGCGGTACATCAACTCCTGGTACAGCTTCCAGTAGGGTGGTGCGGCTTCAAGATCGGTTATCAGATTGGAAGGCCCGAACATGTCCACCGCGCAGGCAAAAAGATCAGGGGTGAAGGTCGCCCCTACCAGGGCGGCGTATCCGCCGTACGAGCCGCCGTATATGGCGATCCGCTCAGGATCTGCATAACCTTTATCAATAGCCCAGTTGACGGCATCAACCAGATCGTAATGCATCTTGCGACCCCACTCCTTGTTTCCGGCATTAAGGAATTCTTTGCCGTAACCATTCGATCCCCGATAGTTTACTTGCAGGCAGATGTAGCCCCTATTGGCCAGCCACTGTGCCCCTGGGGCGTATCCCCAGTAATCACGCACCCATGGTCCGCCGTGAACTTTGAGAACCATAGGTAGGTTTTTACGCTCCAGACCTGGTGGAAAGGTTATATATCCATGGATGGTCAGGGAATCACGGGCGGTAAATGTAATGGGTTCCATTTTTGCCAGGGTATATTCAGCAAGTTCAGGCCGGTTGGAAAACAGGAACCTGGCCTCCTTGGTTTCCCGGTCGTAAAGGTAGTAGGGGATGGGGCCGTCGTCCTTGTTGAATGAGATAAGCCATTTATTATAATCCTGGGTCCAGTCGGCTAACCCGGCCTCACCGTCCTCGAGTTGGTTGATTATCTCGAAATCCGCTTTCACCTCCTCGTCGAAGAACACCCGTTCCCGCTTGTCCTTTAAAAAAGAGACTCCTAGCACCTCGCCTGTTTCAGGGTGAAACATCGCTGGACCTACATCATACTGGGGATCCTCGGCGATCACCTCGATCTCACCGGTATTGATACCGAGTTTAACCAAGCGGGTGGCGTTGGCGTTACGTGAGTCCTCCAGGTAGATATGATTTCCGTCCGGTGTGAACGACAATGGATAGCTTGACCAGGTATCCTCAAATTCCCAGGATAAAACCGTACGCCAATCCGACTTCTCGTCGTCCCTGACAAGAAGATCGTACTCACCTTCCTGATTTACGGCAAGAGCACCGCGCAGTTTGAAATCCCAGTCGGCAACCCACATCAGGATGTTGCCCGGATTCTCGGCGACCGGCTTGATCTTGCCGTTCCTCAAATCAAGAAGGTAGACATCGAATATCTGGGGGTTACGCTTGTTCATAGAGATGAACCACTTCTTGGGATGCTTATCGTCGAAAGCTACTACATTTACCCTTACGTTCTCGAACGGTGTATAGTCGGTGACCTTTCCCGATTTCAGGTTCACTCCGTAAAGGTGGTAATTCTCGTTGCCTTCCTGATCCTGGAGGTAAAGGATTCGCTTGGAATCCGCTGTCCATTCGTAGAAGATTATTCCTCTGGTGGTATCGAAGGTTACCTGTCTGTCTTTTTCTTCTCCGATGGCCTTAACCCATACGTTCATAATACCTTCATTTGAAGCGACGTAAGATAGTTTTTTCCCGTCAGGGGAAATCTCGACCATAGCCCTTTCCGGATTGCCGAACAGTATGTCTCTTGGGATGAGCTCGGGCAGCTCGGCGTAGCCAGGTATTGCGCCCGCTGTCAATGCCAAAACCAGCAGGGAAAGAACTGAAACGCGCAAGGATTTCATGTTTCCTCCTTTGTTAATAGTAAGAGTAACAGAAGCTTTGTCAACAAGAGGCAGTTGTTCTCTTAAATCTTGACAACACCGCAGGCCAAGGTATAATCCGCGCAATGAGCTCTGACTCCGGAAATCTTGACCTCACCCAAAAAGAAATCAAGGAGCCGCTGTTGTCACCCAAGCCCAAGGGTGAGTCCAACTGGCAGATATTCTCCAAAGGCATAATCCTTGAGAACCCGGTTTTGATCCTCATGCTGGGATTGTGTCCGGTGCTTGCCACCTCGACTACCGCGCGCGATGCCGCCGGAATGTCCGCCGCGGTGCTCTTTGTACTCCTTATGTCGAACATCGTGGTTTCGGCGCTTCGAAAAATCATCCCCAACGAGATCCGCATTCCGGTATTTATCGTAATTATCGCTACCTTCGTTACCATTGCCGACTACGTCTTGCAGGCTTACACCCCTGACCTTTACAGTGTGCTGGGTATTTTCGTTCCCCTCATCGTGGTTAACTGTATCATCCTCGGCCGGGCCGAGGGGTTCGCCTACCATAACGGTGTGGGGAGATCTATTCTGGACGGCCTGGGCAAGGCTATAGGCTTTGCCTTAGCGATTATCCTCATGGGTTCTATCCGCGAGATTATCGGTAAGGGTACCTGGTTCGGTATGTCTGTCTCACCCTCCTGGTTTCGCTCCAACGCGGTGCTCTTCTTCGGGTTACCTCCCGGTGCATTCCTGGTGATCGGGCTTCTTAAGGCCTGTATAAACAAGATATTCAAGAGAGAGGGGTAGGATGAATACTCCACTTCTTGCTATCCTATTCGGCGCGATATTCGTGAACAACATCGTGCTCATGCGTTTCCTGGGGCTTTGTCCATTCTTCGGGGTTTCAACGCGCCTCTCCACCGCCATCGGGATGAGCAGCGCGGTGCTTTTTGTTATGACCTTTGCGACGTGGATCACCTGGGGCGTTTACCATCTGGTGCTTGTCCCGGGTTCGGTGATCCTGGGCGGCATACTCCCCCAAGGTCTTGTCTTCCTGCGCACGGTGAGCTTCATCCTTGTGATCGCGTCGCTCGTTCAGCTGGTTGAGATGTTTCTCAAAAAATTCGTTCCGGTGCTCTATTCGGCTCTGGGAATATATCTTCCTTTAATCACTACCAACTGCGCGATCCTGGGAGTTGCTTTCCTTGTTATCGACAACAAATTCGGCTTCCTTCAGGGTACGATCTTTGCCATCGGCACGGCCCTTGGGTTTGGTCTGGTCATGGTTCTGTTTGCAGCCATCCGTGAACGTCTGGAGCTGGCGCCCATCTCAAAGTCATTCCGAGGCTATCCTATAGCGTTCATTGCCGCTGCACTTGTTTCAATCGCCTTCTTCGGCTTTGTCAACATGTTCGGGATCTCGCCTTGATGGGTACGATAGTTCTTGTTGCCCTGGCTTCTCTGGGAGGATTGGGATTAATCCTGGTGGCGATACTTGTTTTTGCCCACCGTAAGCTTGGGGTTAAGCCGAATCCTTTGGAGGAAAGCATCCGTGCGATTCTTCCCGCTGCCAACTGCGGTGCATGCGGTTATCCGGGCTGCGAGGCGTTTGCCGCTGCCATTGCCAAGGGAGATGCCCCGGCTGATGCCTGTCCTGTGGGCGGACCATCCCTTGCAGAACAGATCGGTGAGATAATGGGCGTGGAGGTGGTGGGTGGCGAGCACAAGGTGGCGTTTCTCTTATGTCAGTGCGGAAATGACATCGTGGCAGAGTCAGCCGACTACCAGGGCATCCGCACCTGCCGTGCAGCTAACCTGATCACCGGCGGAACCAAGGCCTGCCAATACGGGTGTCTGGGATACGGCGACTGTGAGGAAGTCTGTCCCTTTGACGCCATCCACATGGGATCTAACGGCTTGCCTATAGTTGACCGCTCCAAATGCACGGGCTGCGGCATCTGCGTGCAGGTTTGTCCGAAGGACGTGCTGAGGCTCATACCGATCTCAAAAGAGGTCTACCTTGCTTGTAACTCGTTTGAGCGGGGCAAGGCGGTGCGCGACGTGTGTAAAAAAGGCTGCCACGCCTGCTCGATCTGCGTGAAGATGTGCCCCTATGACGCGCTCCAGATGGTTGATAACCTGCCGAAGATGGATCTTGATAAGTGCACCGACTGCGGCATCTGTTATGCCAAGTGCCCGGTAAAGAGCTGCTTCGTGGACTTTGCCGCCCCGCGTCCCAAGGCAGAGATAGAGATTTCGAGATGCGAGGGTAATCACAAGTGCTTTGAAGCCTGCAAGTTCAAGGCGATCGAGGGCGAGGAAGGCGAGATTCACACGATTATTGAAGAGAAGTGCGTGGGCTGCGGCGAGTGCGTAAAGGCCTGTCCTACCGGTGCTTGCACACAGCTGGCAAAGGTAAAAGCCCCGGTTGCATAATACAATCACCCCTTAAAAGAGCGCTTGAACCCTGTCTGCTGAGGCAATTTCGTGGGCTGAAAAAGCTGGTCAAAAGTTGGACAAAAGCTCCCCAAAAGATGGACAAAAGCTGGACACGCTCTTGAAGATTATCTTGGAAAAAAGCTGGTCAAAAGATAGACTAAAGTTGGCCAAAAATTGGACAAAATTCGGGGTCCCCGGACGGATGCGAAGCAGACGTCTGGGGTGAAAAAGTTGGACAGGAACGCGACTGAGTCGCAATATCAAATTGCAAAATGCAAATTTTAAAATGCAAAATGTAAAAGAGTTAGCTCAGACTTGCAGCAGAGAGCTGAGCGAATGTCTGGGGTGAAGAGTTGGGTTAATAGGTGACGAATCTATCCGGCCGCTCTTGGCTGGATACCGATGAACAGACAGGAGGCGCAGGGACCGACGTATGCAGCCAAGGCTGCAAGCTACGCTTCAGGTAGGCCCGGTTTCATTATATGTCATTGCGAGCCTCAAAGAGGCGAAGCAATCCCAAAAATATCTTATCGAATATAGGGAAGAGGTATGAGATTGCTTCGTCGCTTCGCTCCTCGCAATGACAAGGCCGGATAATCACCAATAGAGTGTAGCGCGGATTCTGTAGTCCGCGGGATGGTTCCAACAGTATGGAGTGCAATGACCGTGTCATTGCAGCAACAACCCTCACCTTTAATTCTTCTCGCAGACGTAGGGGCCGGGCATTAAACCGGCCCGAATAATTCACCGTGCGGGCCGACCTAAAGGTCGGCCCCTACGACTCCTCGCAATGACGATAGGGGACGGCATGTAGTGCGAACCTTCAGGTTCGCAAGCGAGGCTGAAGCCTCGCGCTACTCTTCTTCAAATACAAGCTCTTCAAGGTAAGGTTGCGCGAGTGGATCTATGCCCCAATAAATCTTGTCAGATTGCCCTGGCCCTATTTCCGTAGCTACCCGCACAATTATTCGTTCATCTTCTAGAACTTCCCTATAAATATTATAAAAGTCGACCTGAGTAAAATCTATCGGTTGAGCTAAGTTTGTTCTATAGCTATAGAACCACGACCACAATTTGCCTGTGTGTTTCCACTTTTTCGCTAATAGTAGAAATCTTAAAAGCGTTTTTTGATTGGGGCTTAGTCTTTCATAAATGGAGCGCCAGTATTTCCTTTGTTCTCTTTCAGAGGCTGTATCAACTATGACATTCTCAATGAAAGGAGGCACTTCCTTTTCCAGTTTCTTCATGAGTTCACTCCTATTTCCATGTTCGATAACGAGCTGATCGGAAAGATCAAATGCTATGTCTTTTAAGGTCTTCTTCTGTGCCTTGAGAATATTCCTACTGGCCATGTATAGATTCCGTTTTCCCATACCCATCATCATTCCAGCTTCGAGATATACATTTAGGTTTTCTGGAGTTAATATCACTAATCCGAAATCCGAAGCTTGTGCAAGACGACATATTTTACAGATTTTGATTCCTAATCCAACTTCTTCGCGAGCGTCAAATACGTGGTAGGTTGGTGATTGGAAGAATCTTTTTATTGTATCTACAAGGTAATCATCTTGCTCAGAAAATTGGTACATCAGAAAGGCCGTGTATTTCTCTGCTCTTTCAAGTTGCTCTTTCTCAGTTTCAAGTAGATTACAACGACGAGGGTAGTTTTTCGGACACCTCAGATTGAATGTTGCCATCTCAAACTCCTCTTTTCCTCAAGCATACCAACACCGCTTGCTTTGTCAAGTGCTTTTATTCTTCGCTTGTGGAGTGCAATGACCGTGTCATTGCAGCAACAACCCTCACCTTTAATTCTTCTTGCAGGCGTAGGGGCCGACCTTTAGGTCGGCCCGTTTCATTGTTGTCATTGCGAGGAACGTTCGGCTCCGAAGGAGACGCGTGACGAAGCAATCTCGTTGCACTAACCTAGTATTCATAGAAAAGAGCTATGAGATTGCTTCGCCTCTTTGAGGCTCGCAATGACGAAAGGAGAGACCTCGTAGGGCCGTTAATGTGGCGCTGACTCTCCAGTCTGCGCGATTATTTTACAGAACAGTCTATTCTACATTCCGTCAGCGCGGAAACCCTTGACATGCGTTATCCCCCATGTATAGTTCTCTATTGAAGGTTCATGAGGTTATAAAGATGATAGAGGCCGACGGCTGGTATCTGGTTGCAACGAAAGGCAGCCATCGACAGTATAAACATCCTACCAAGCGTGGACGGGTGACCATTGCGGGTCATCCCAATCATGATCTAGCCGCAGGTACTCTAGATAGTGTCCTCAAGCAGGCACAGTTAAAGAAAAAGGAAAGGAGGTAGGCATGCACCGTTTCCTTATTGTTATCGAAAAGGCTGAGGGTAACTACTCGGCGTATTCGCCTGACTTGCCAGGTTGTGTGGCAACCGGCCAGACTCGTGAGGAGCTTGAGCATAACATGTATGAGGCAATAGAGCTTCACATCCAGGGGCTTCAAGAGGATAATCTGCCGGTTCCCGAACCCCACGCAGTTGCAGAGTACATTGTAATCAAGTAAGTAACTCCCGAAAGAAATTGAAGCCGCCGCAAGGCGGCTTTTACCTTTTTTCGTCGCAAGGGCGGTGTTTCTTTTCTCCGTCATTGCGAGCAAGCCCACGGCTTGCGAAGCAATCTCTAAACATTTAGATAACCCCCAAGCCTTTTTGCATCCTGGAATGGGATTATTCGCTACGCTCACCCTTCGGAGCTTCGTTGCTTCGTTCCTCGCAACGACAAAGGGGGAATCAACGTAGGGGCCGACCTTCAGGTCGGCCAGTTTTCATTACCCGTCATTGCGAGGAACGTTCGGCTCCGAAGGAGACGCGTGACGAAGCTCCGAAGGGCGACGGTAACGGAGCAATCTCATTGCACTAACCTAGTATTCATAGAAAAGAGCTATGAGATTGCTTCGCCTCTTCGAGGCTCGCAATGACGATGGGGGAGACGTTGAATAAAACATGTAGTGCGAGGTTCAGTGTGCCCCTTGAGCGCTTTAGGCGCTCATTGGGTATTAGACTCGCTAGCGAACCTAAAGGTTCGCGCTACCTTACGGGTTATACTCTCCCAAATCCAGCTTTCTAAGGAATTCGTTACGATATGCAACAGGTTTTAGAGCTAGGGCATTTCGAGTAACTTCGCTTTCTATGAATTGTTGAAGAACGCGGAAAACATACGTGCGTGTCAATTTGAATGTAGGGTTTGGATTTTTTCGTAGCTTACATCGCTACCATGAACGAGCGCTGATCTGGCTCTATAACAGTCACCAATATTCTTATAGATGGTATTCTTCTCCTCAAAATCCTTTTCCAAGAAACTGGAAACTCTTACTCTGAGTTTATGGCTCACTTCTTCATTGCTGATATTAAAAAGGCTTTCCAGCACAGAAAAGAGAAGCAACAATGCTATTTCACTTAAATCCTCAAATAAAGCACGTTCGAAAAGTCTGATGGCTGTAGAAAACCTTTTTGATGATTGAACTGTTTTTTCAAATTCTGGTAGAAGTATTGATATGTTCTCTACTTCATTTATGCTTGGGATGAGTTTCATAAACTCATCAGGTTCCAGGCCGTAATCTTCGTATAAAGGGATGTCAATTTTTTTTACTACCCATGGTGTCATTTCTGGTTCTTCAGTAACGATTATGTGCGAAGGGAAAAGGTTGATGCGATGCTTGATTATTCCAAGAATAGGGAGTGACATTGGAAATTCGTGTGATTCTGCTCGTAACATAAACATTTTTTTAAGTGGGTCTTCTTTGGAATCGGATTCGAGTGATTCCCAGTCATAAGTATATGCTATACATTGGCTAGAACGTTTAAACGTATCTTTCTCCCAATAACTTAGAGGTAAGAAAAGGTGGGGTATAGCGGAATCTCGAATTAATTGAGGTGTTTGGATGATTTTGAGATTTTCGTTGAAAACGAATTCTCCCTTGAATGCTGTATCTTTTGGCAATAACTCAGGCGAGAAGACAACCGGAAATTTTAGTAAGCCATAAAGGGTTTTCTTAGCCACTCAATTTCTCCTTATTCCCCCAAGCATACCAACGCAGGCTGGGTTGTCAAGTAATGCTTAAGCTTGACTTATCCGATTTCACCCGTGCCAACTCCTAAAGACTTGCAAAACGCGGAATTTTCAATATCCTCTACAGATGGAGGAAAGATGTCAGAACCCGTAACCGATAAAGGGCGCAAAACCGGCGGGGGCACAAAGGCTCTTATCGGCGTATTGGCGCTTTTGATAGGCGTTATCGCCGGTGCAGCTGGATTCTATCTTATCGCCCTTACCCCGAGGGCGAATCTTGCCGAGCAGATCGAAGCCAAGACCCAAGAGATCGAAAGCTTTCAGGCGCAGCTTGATTCACTTAAGGGAACGATAGAGCAGACGAGCAAACTTTCCCCTGAGCACGAGGCGATCCTTACGGCACTTCTTGATCCGGAGATTGCCGATGAAGTGGTAACCCTTGGTAAAGAGGTGGGCGGCAAGTGGCAGGTGAATTCGGTTGACGACGTCTACTTCCTGGGCGGCGAGCTTGTGTTTGTGCGGATCGACGACGGTCATATCCCTGCTGCGGTGTTGTTGCGCATCCCGGATCACAAGAATCCCAGGAACTGGCGTATGTTGTGGGGCGATTACGACTGACCCGTAACACCGTAACACACCGCCTTTAGGAAGATTAGCTAATGTCAGGAAAAGGTAGGGTCAGTCGCGGTGGGAAGGGAGATAAGGGAGTTACGGGTGTTACGGGAGGGGGGCGTTTCATAGGGGAGAGGATCGAGGTCGTTACTTCGGAAGAAGAACCTGCTCCCCTCAGTTTTATCTGGCGAGGCAAGAAGTATCAGATCGCTGAGATAATTCGAAGCTGGCACGATCACGGGTTCTCGCCTGCGGCACCTGCCAAACGCTCATGGCTCCTGCGTCGTCACCGCAACGTTTACGTAGTCCAGACCAGCTCAGGTGAGCGGTTCGAGATATACCTTGACCGGGGGGCAGGTAGAAGGGATTGGTATCTATACCGGCAGATAAAATAAGAAGCGCCCCGAAGGGCGACTCATAATCCTTGAATCTCTCACAACTTACCGGATCAGCACGACCTTGCGGGAGACGGTTCCGGTTGAGTATTCGAGACGCACGAAGTAAAGACCCGCCGGGAGTTCCTTAAGCTCCAGGCATCCTGCCTTTGAAACTTCTTCTGTCACAATGCGCCTGCCGACTACGTCGAATACTGAAAGGCGCCCGGTTTCACCCAGAGCTACGGTATAGTACACCGTATTGCCCTCTACTCGAAGCTCGCAGGAGCTCTCAGGGAGCTCTGCCACTGCCGGGGCATCATCGTAGGTTACACGCACTTCATAAAGGAAGGAGGAGTAGTCAGGGTCGCTCGTAGAAAGGATGGTTTTGTACTGCAGGTAGCGGGTATCTTGATCTACCACAGAGTCCAGAGAGAAGATTGTGGTATCGTCCAGGAGCTGACACGTGCTCCAATCCGGCCACTCGTCAATCGAGTTGCTCGTGCGTACCTTGAAGGCTATGTTGGTGCCTTCAGGGGTTTCTTCATCCCACTCGATGGCTTCCCACTTGACCGCAGCCCCTGCATCGAAGATACAGGAGGTAAGTTCGCCTTGCTCTGCGAAGCTGTCGAACAGCTCCCACCAGTCGATGCTTGTCCCTGGACTGTGAGTGGAGGTAATCAGGTCCAAGAGCCCGTTCCCACTTATATCGCCGATTTGTAGATCGCAGGAATAGTGATAACGATCTACGTATTTATAATAAGTAAAGTTCTGGTTGCCGTCGTTTTCGTACCAGCCAAGCTCTCCGATTCCTCCGTTCCAGAAAGATTGAATGATGTCTATATCGCCGTCGTAATCGATATCTATGGAAACCACAGCTTCAGCATTGTATGACGCGGGGGATAGGGGGTGTTCATAAAACTTACCAGTACCATCATTCTCCCACCAGGTAGGAGAGACACGAGACTCGTCCTCAGCGATGTTTGCGGTAATTATGTCCAGGTAGCCGTCTTTATCTACATCCCCTATCCAATCATAGAGGTTTTTGTGGTAATCAAGCGAATGTCTTACGAAACCATGCTCGGGATCGTCGTCTTCCTCGATGCGGTTTTCGTACCAGTAGGTCGAAAAAGAGCCTACCACGAAATCGATATCGCCGTCTGCGTCCAGATCGCCGGCGTTTATTCTTCGCGCAGCTCCCGGTCCTATAGATTCAATAGTGTAGCGAGTAAAGTTCTGGTTTGTGCCGTCGTTTTTAAACCAGTAGCTACCCCCAAAGGATTTATGATGCCTGGTGGAGACGACGTCTATATCCCCGTCGTTGTCGAAATCCTTTGCCGCGACCTGATGAACCTCCGGATGGTTACCTACAGAGGTATAGTGGGGGAAATTGCCACCGCCGTCATTCAAATAGAGCCATACCTTGCCTGTTAGATAATTTCCAATAACTATATCGTCAGCTCCATCAAAGTTAAAGTCTGCTATATCATAGCCGAGGTAATTGCCGTAGGAGTAAGGGATGTAATGGTAGGTGGAAAAGTTACCGGTTCCGTCATTTTCATACCACCGGATTCCGTTACTGCCGGCTACGATCACATCAAGATCCACGATACTACCAGGGCCTTCGTCCATATTACCGACTCCCAATTTTTTGTCCAAGCCGGAACGCATATCCCCGATATGATGTTGTTCAGGTGACAAGCTTGAGTTGATGACTATTGACAGGGAGAGCCTGCCCCATTGATAAAGGTAATTGATGTTAGCCGATTCGTAGAAGCCTATACCCCAGTTATCTGCCGGCTCTGTGATTCCAGGACCTCCGTGCCAGTCGTTCTGGGTTACTATCTTACTTGCGGGAATTTTGTTCAGGGCAAAAAGCATCCCCACTACGATCAGACCATAACGTCTCACAGCTACCTCCTAGCTTGGAGTTTAGCATCTTCCCCTCGTAAGAGGATTATGACTTTAACCTCTCACGTGTACAGCATAAGGTTAATCTGCCTGGGTACAGTCCTTTAAGGATTCTATACCCAAAATTATTATAGAAAGGAATTTGAATATGTCAATAGGGTGGGAGTGGAAGAAGAAGGCGGTCCCTCGCCTCACTTCGGGCATGGGGTCGCCTTTCAATGTCTTCCTTATCTTTCCACTACCGCATCAGCACGACCTTGCGGGAGATGGTTTCTGTGGCGCGTTCCAGACGCACGAAGTAAAAACCCGAAGAGGTGGTTGCATCAGACCACTGGATGCGGTCCTGAGTTTTCATATCCGTTGGCGTTCACGGAACCATGTTTTAACAAAGGAAACGCCGGCTTATGCCGGCGCTTACGAACTTTCTCTCGATCTCGATCAACTAACTGTCAAGAATGGCGAGAAAGGTATTTTGTTGGTTTACCAGCGGTTGCGGGTTCCACCGCCTCGATCGAAGCCGCCGCGATCGCCGCGCTCGCGCGGGGGACGGGCTTCTTCTACTCTAAGTTCACGGCCTTCGTGCTCTGTTCCATTAACGGCACTAATGGCCTTTTTTGCTTCCTCGTCATTCGGCATCTCCACAAAGGCAAAACCGCGAGGCGCATTGGTGTAACGATCGGTTGGGACCGCTACCTTCGAGACTTCACCATGCTCGGCGAAGATCTCACGTACCTTCTCCTCGTTGTAAGAATGGGGAAGGTTTCCGATGAATAAACGCATGTATTTTTCTCCTTGTCTGGCAGCCATCTTTGGCTACCAACACTCTAATTATAGTCATCTTATGACGTATGTCAACCCGTGAAGCTCCCCATTTCTCATCCGCTCACTTCTTATCCGACGGTATCAAAAACAGCAAGGACGTAACCTGCCAGTTTCTTTGAGATTGACTCTGCATCGTTGGCATCGGCCAGCAGCTTCTTCATTGGAATCAGAATATCAAGCACCTCTTCCCGTCCTTCTTTGCGTGGAGCTCTTGTCTCTACGATATTTATGTCGTTATGAAAGGGGAATTCAGGGGATAGCAGATTCTTTTCAACTGCTTCCAAGTAACTACTTTTGTCGAGGGTCAGACGGATTCTCAAGGAGCCACGCTGCCAGATTGGATCAAGCCATGCCCAAGCCAGGCGCCTGGCTGGACCTTCTGAAACGTAAAGTTCAGCGATACTTCCGATCCCAAACTCCTTCCATCCTTTTTTCCGAAGAAGTCTGCGGGTAAGCTCCCAGAATTTAGCGAAATTTTTACGATTGCGTCTTGATACTGCTGGATCAGGGTCGAGCAGATCGCCTATCTCAGGCTTGGGAGGCTCAAAGCCATAATCGCGAAACAGAGTGAGTAAGGCTCGGTTCAGTATAGTTGCAGAAGGCGTTTGCAAGCTTTTTTCCAGGAGTTCGTAGAAGTCGGACCACATGAAGTGTTTACGGCCATTGAGGGGTTTCATGTAACAAGGATGATCAAAAACCTTCTTGCTAACCTCGCTGTGGTATCCGGTGATGAAGGCGAGTCGATCAAATCCAAGTTTTAAGTACCGTGATAGCTGGCCCTTGGCTTGAGGCGACCAAAGCTTGTGTTCCGTTGCAATGGTCTTCCTGCCATTCAAGGTAATAACCATGTCAAGACATGAACCTATGAAGGATACTTGTGTCTCTATGGTAACAGCGGTGGCGGAGATTGTAACTTCATCAAGCTCTTCCCCGCAAAGGTAGATGACAAAGCCTTTGGCAACTTGGGGGTCTTCTCGCAGTGTTGCTGCAAGGCATTCTGTGAAGAAGTCTTCTTTCTCAGCAGTGTGTTTTATAAGCTTAATAAATAGATCGGACATCTCTACCGGTAATCGATCCGTTCAACCCCCGCAGGCAGGTTGAGTACGAAGGCTTTGGGTGATTCCTGTTCGATGAGCTTGAAATCCGTGAACTCCAACACGAGCGCGGCATCATCCCGTTTAAAGACAATCCTCTGGGCACGATCCGGCATTGTTTCCAACGCTCCTTCACGCCAAAGCTCCCAATCCTTGCCCCTTAATCCTATAAGCTTCGAACTATCATGGGGTTGCAGGCAGGCAACACCTCCTCTCCACGCGAACAGAGTATCGGCAAATCCCGTGATGCTGTCAGGCTCATCCGGCAGCATCCCTTTGTAGGCCGCGGCCAGCGGAGCGACAGGTATCTCCCAGCCTTCTAAGGGCAGGTCGTCCGCCGGTCCCAGGATCAGCACCTCGTTGCTCATGGGCAAATACACGAGTGTTGAGTCGGGGTTGTGACGGATCGAGGCAACATGGAAGTAAGCCGCAAAGAGATCCACAGCTAGGCGATCTTCATGAGCAAACAGCAAAAAGCGGCCTTTGTATGTGTCTGTGGAGTCGGTGTATTGGTAGGAACCCTGGGCTTGTTCGATAAACGCTAGTTCAGGGGTTGGCCTGACGAAAAGGTGGCATCCTGTCATGATCAATAACCCTGCAATCAGGATCTTGATTCTTGCAAGCCTGAGGAGTGTAGAGAGGGAAGGACTAAGGAGGGCGTTCATTGAAAGCGCAGGTGCAGACCCAGATAGGGCCAGGGGCCAGGGGCGTGCAGCCGGAAGTCGGCCGAGACCCAGTAGCGAAGGTAGATCTCGAAGGCGGCCTTTTCTCGAAGGAAGCCTATGCCTGCCTGTGGGGCAAACTTGTGCTCCCAGAAGGGGTTGAGATCAAGGGTGTCGGAGTCCCATCCCGGTCTGAAACGGGCAAGGTAGCCGTAGATTCGCGCAGAGGCGTAGATATTCTTGTAGATCGGCTGATCGAAGATAACATCAAGTTGCAAATCGTGGAAAAGATCGGTGGAGTTCAGGGCGTCAATCACCGTATCATGCGGATACCAGGCATAGGTAAGCCTTGCGTTGAACCGCTCATACCACGCGCCTTCCTTGATGTGCTTCAAGTTCCGGTTGTTGAATGCACCGGGTGTGCCTGCTGCGAAGGTCACGCGGTTGAACACCACCTTGAGGGAGTCATAGGAGCGATCGATATTATGGATGCAGTCGTGAACCAGATAGGTGCTCACTGTAGCCTTGTCGAATAGGTTGAAACGGAAACCGCCCGTTAGATAGTAGTGGGCCATGAACGGATCAAACGCGACATTTCCCAGCTGTTTGCCAGCTTCCAGTTCGTCGCGGTAGGAGATAAAGAAGCGCTGGCCTGCCACATCAATGAGATCGGTCGATACCTCTATACCCACGTCTATGTTGTAGCGGCCGTAGGTGGTGTCACGGAAGTACTTGCCCACGTAGACCTCACCCGTGGGCTTGATAGGAAAGCTTACGATCTCAGTTATGGATGCGTTAAATAGACTCAATCCAACGAGCAAAGATGCGATCATTTCTTCCTCCGGTTATTTCCACTTTTCCGAAACATCCTTGATTAACACCTGGTCCTTCGATCTCGACTACCCTGTCAATCTCAGGAGCGTCGTTCCAAAGACGGCCAACGCATGTAACACAATCCTCAGAGGCTTCCTTAGCGAAATCTACTACCGCTTCTTGGTGTGTTCCTTTAAGTCGCTCAGTCTCTTCGGCTTGCAGCTTTGCAGCGAGATCGACCAGCCTTTCGGCGCGCTCCTTTTTTACCTCCCACGGCACCTGATTCCCCATCTCTGCTGCATCCGTGCCTTCCTCCTGCGAGTATACGAATATTCCCAGATGTGTAAAGCGCAAACGCTTCAATCCTTCAAGTAACACCTCAAACTCCTCCTCGGTCTCAGCTGGAAAACCCACAATCACCGTTGTCCTTAAGGCAAAATCCGGATCGAGACTGCGTGCCTTTTTGACCAGCCTTTCAGTCCTATCCGCCCCTACATTGCGGTTCATCCTTTCAAGAACGCTATCTGCAAGGTGCTGGATGGGCATATCTATGTAATTCAAAACCTTATCGCTTGCCGCCATCTGTTCAAGGATCTTCTCCTCCAGATGTGCGGGATGTGCGTAGAGCAGGCGAATCCAGCGTAAACCGTCGGTCCTTTCCAAGCCTTTCAGAATCGTTGAAAGCTCCGGGTGCGCGGCAGTGTCCTGGGCGATCAGGATAAGTTCTTTTATTCCCAATGTCACGAGATCGCCTGCCTCCTTAAGGATGTCCTCCGTCCTCCTTAGCCTCAAAGGGCCCCTGATCATCGGGATGGTGCAGTATGAGCAGCAGTTCGAGCAGCCCTCGGTAAGTCGAAGATAAGCGTAGTGGGAGGGTGTGGATAAGAGTCTGGGGTATTCCCTGCCCGGATTCCAGCACGGCGTAGCCGAGACCAGCACCTGGCCCGGATGAGGATTCTCCCTTAGCAATCCGGGTATCTCCGGTATCTGATCCAGACCTAAAAACGCGTCCACCCAGGGAAAGCGGCCCACAAGCTCCCTTGGTTGTCGCTGGGGCAGGCAGCCGGTCACAAGAAGCGTCTCGATCTCGCCTCGCCTGCGCCGCTCCTGCTGCGTCTCTATCACCTGGGCCGACTCCTCTATCGCTTCTTCTAAGAAAGCGCAGGTGTTGACTATTACCGCCTGGGCATCGGTTGCATCGCCCGTAATCGGGAATCCGGCCTGAGCCAGCTCGGCTAAGATGATCTCTGCGTCCACCCGGTTCTTGGGGCAGCCCAGATTGATAACAGAAACTCGCGGTAGATTTGTCATACCTAAAGGTGTGTTATGTCCTTGCGACCGGAGCGCAAGCTCCGAGTAATAGTGAAAATGCCCCGTAGGGGTACGGGTGTTACGGGACACGGAAGAGCTTGCCTCGAGCCTCGGCGTAGACCTTGTTGGAGTCGAACGCCCTGGCTTCTGCCAGCACGACGCGCTTGCGCTCCTCGGTGACCTTTCCCTCGACCTTGACGGTGTGGTTGGTGGGCAAAGGGTTCTTGAAGCGCACGTTAATCTCCGCGGTCACCGTAACTATATCGCGTCCTGCCGCGGCCCAGACCATCACCTCGTCCAGCATGGTTGAGATGATCCCGCCGTGAGTAAAGCCTTGCCATCCTTGAAGATCGGCAGGCACCACATACTCAAAGCGCGCACCCTCAGTGTCTACTTCTATATCTAACTTTAACCCCCTGGGATTCTTCTTCCCACACGCAAAGCAGAAGTTGTCGCGTTCCAGTCTCACTGGTAGCCGGTGCCCGTGTCCTCGATCACCGTGGTGCCCTCAGGTGGGCTGAAGGTAAACTGGCTCTCCGCAACCTCGGCATTATACTGGAAGTCTTCCAGGAGGAAGATTACCTCGTTATCGCCTTGCTCGACCTTAATCCCTGCGAGTTCGTTCTTGGACGCGTCTATCAGCATCACAAAACTTTTGACGAACACCTTCTTGCCCGGCTTGACGGTAAAGTGCGCCTCGAGGTGTTCCTTGCCCGATTTGAGCTGCACCGTGTATTGCTCGCTGTAGTTCTGCAGACGTTCCACGAACAAAAACATCTCCTGCTCAGGTCCTGGTTTGGTCTTGATGGCCTGGTTCGCGGTCGGCAGGTATATCCAGGTGACCACACCGTCGGATAAAACAAGCTGCTGCATGGGCACGGTGACGTCCACCCGGAACTTATTGGGCGAAGCGTAGGTGAACGTGCCTTTGAGTATCTGGCAGGTGCCGTCTTTCTTCGAGCAGATTCGTTCCTCAAACGAGGCCTTAAGCGAGCTTATGCCGGCGTAGCGGTTGATTACCGCGTTAAATGTTTTGCGAGGCGAGGCGGCAACTAAAAACCCCACCCCCACGAGTGCTGCAAGTATTCCTCGACGCAATCGAACCTCCTTGGTGATCAGCAATACCTAATTCTAGCCCATCATCGGCCTATGTCAAGACGTAGAGGATAGGGTATAGGTTGCGGGCTGGTTGATGAATTAAAAACTTGACAAGAGGGGAATTTCCATGATACTTGGAGTAGAAATATTTATTTAGACTTGGAGGCAGGCGATGCTTAAACGGATCAGGATTAAGGGGTATAAATCTTTCGGAGATACGGAAGTTACGCTTACCCCTTTAGCTGTTCTTATGGGACCAAATGCAGCGGGTAAAAGCAACTTCTTGGATGCCCTTCAGCTTTTGTCAAGAATTGCTACCAGCCCTACCCTCAAAGATGCTTTTGAACCGCCCTATCGAGGTAAGCCTTTAGAATCTTTTACCTTCGGGCCTGAGGGCATCAAAGGCTTATTAGCTCAAGATAGTGCGTCGTTTAGCTTAGAAGTAGATGTAGAACTTTCTGATTTGCTTATTAATTCTCTCAACAAACAAATAGTTGAAATGAGAACGAGGCCAACAGGAGAACTTCCAGATGTTAAGCAGTTATCATTGGTGAGAGAGAGATTTTTGAGATACAGCATAGAAATAGAAATCCGGCCACAGGCTGGTGGATTGCTTCGTGTAATTGATGAACACTTGGAAGCCCTTAAGACGAATGGTGAACCCAAGGCCAGTAGAAAACCTTTTTTGTCGAAGACGGAAAAGAATCGATTAAGCTTGCGGATGGAGAAGCAAGCCCATCCTACTTATTTTGAGGTAGGGCTTGATCGCACAGTTCTTTCGACTGCTCTTTATCTTCCATATCATCCACATATGAATGCGATGCGTCAGGAGTTGGCAAGTTGGTACTTTTTCTATTTCGAGCCACGTGAACGCATGAGGGCTCCGAATCCTGTAAAAGAAGTCCGGCATATCGGATTAATGGGTGAAGAGTTAGCTGCTTTTCTAAATACTCTTCAAGCAGTTGACGGTAAGCAATTTGATGCTATTAAGAAGGCCATTCGTATGATTATTCCTTCTATTACGGACATTGAGGTTGACGTTAATGAATTGGGAGAAGTAGAACTAAGGCTAATAGAGGGGACTACACCTATCTCTGCCCGTCTAGTATCAGAAGGGACGTTGCGTATTTTAGGTTTGCTTGCTTTGGGTGGAGCTGGAGAGGCGCCGGCTTTGGTTGGGTTTGAGGAGCCTGAGAATGGTGTCCATCCGCGTAGGATTAGGTTGATTTCGGAATTCCTAAAAACATTTGTAGAGTCTGGTAATACTCAGCTGATAGTCACGTCGCATTCTCCTACCCTTCTCGAATCTATTCCGGATGAACAAATATATGTATGTGCCAAAAGGGATGGGTATACCGTAATCGAATCCTTTACTACTTGGGGGCCTTTAGGGCGTAAGCGAGACGTTGAGAAAGCCTTAGATGGTGAGGAGGTACTTTCCAAATCCGAACGTATATTACGAGGGGACTTTGACTCATAACGTCTACCTTTTTGGAGAGGATTATGGGCATGAGACTTTCCTCGAAGCATTGATAAAACGCTTAGCTCAAGAGCATCAAGTAAATGTTCGTATAAGAATCTTTAGTGCTAGAGGGGGACATGGAAAGGTAATTACAGAATTGAAACAATTTGTTAGAGACCTTCAACGAGACAAGGAAAATCTCCCGGACCTACTTGTAGTTGCTATAGACACCAACTGCCGCAAACTAGTGGAGTGTAGAAAAGAGATCGAGGAGGTCACTCAGGATATCAAAGAGCTTGTCATTTGCGCCTTACCTGATCCACACATTGAGCGTTGGCTACTTATTGATTCAGCGGCATTTAAAAAGGTTTTAGGAGAGGGATGTAAGGCACCTGATCAGAAATGTAACAAGGATCGATACAAACAACTTCTCTTGCAAGCAATTCGAGCAACTGGGAACTTACCTATATTGGGGGGAATGGAGCATGCTAGAGCGATAGTAGATGCTATGAACTTGGGATGGATTTTAGAGAAGAAGGCGGATAGCTCGTTGCGGAATCTGGTGAAGGATCTTAGAAACCAGTTTAAACGATGGCAAGCTGAAACACCTTAGTTTTTCCTTACCGTTTGGTTCTCAGGTTATATTGAGGCTTGACTTTCCGTCCTAATCCCGTATTGTTGCGGGTGATTTTTGGAATAGGAATAGACATCATCGAGGTACAGCGAATCCGAAAGGCCTATAAAAAGTTGGGCAAGCGGTTCCTTGATGGCATCTACACCGAGCGCGAGCAGAGCTTCTGTCTGGGACGAGCCAACTTTGCCGAGGGGCTTGCGGCCCGCTGGGCGGCCAAAGAGGCGTTTCTTAAAGCGCTCGGCACCGGTCACTCGCGCGGTGTCCGCTGGAGGGACGTGGAGATCATAGACAACGAGCGCTCACGACCCACAATCAAAGTCTCAGGCAAACCAGCCGCCCTCCTGGGAAATCGGAAGGTTCACCTCTCCATCTCCCACCTTGAGGATATAGCCACCGCGATTGTGGTGATAGAAAGGGAGTAGATGAACCACAGATTACACCGATTTCACAGATTAAAATTAATGAAGGAAATACCTGAAAAGAAAATCTGCGTCAATCTGCGTTCCGAAGGAGAACGACTGCAAGGAGTTCTACCGAAGGGAAATGAGTGAAACGAGTTTCAATCTGTGGTTAAACTAAAAGGCAGCAAATTTCCCGTACAAGATTGGCCGCCACGATGACTGCGGATTTTTAGGTTAGAATCCACTTTAACTTTCTTGAACAATAGATTGAAAAAGCGTAAGTTATGTGCCTTATTGCTGTGATGTTTGGTTAAGAGAAGAACTCCCTGATCCTGGCGATCACCCAGGAGCGCTGCTCTTCGGTTAACTCGGGGTAGCAAGGCAGGGACATAACCTCGCGGGCCGCGGCTTCAGCCTCAGGGAACGAGCCTTCGGGCAGCCCTAAATACTCAAGCACCGGCTGGCGGTGTAGGGGATAGGGGTAGTGGATGCCGATGCCGATATCGTTTTCATTCAGGAACGCCTTCAATTCGTCCCGCTTCGGGGTGCGGATGGTGTACTGGTGATAGATGTGATTCGAGTCAGGATGGGACGCCGGGATCTTGACAACATCCTTTAACTCTTCGTTGTAAGCCGCAGCATTTTTTGCCCTTAGCTCGTTGTAGGAATCGAGGTGCTTGAGCTTAATCCTGAGGAGGGCCGCCTGCAGGGTATCCAGCCTTGAGTTCTGGCCGATCAGTGTGTGGTAGTACTTTTTTGACGCGCCGTGCACCCTTATCAACCGGCATTTCTCGTAAAGCTCGTCGTCATTAGTGGTTATCAAACCACCATCTCCTAACGCCCCCAGATTCTTGGTGGGGAAGAAGGAAAAGATGGTCAAATCCCCAAGCCCGCCCACTTTCTTGTCCTTGTAGGTCGAGCCAAAGGCCTGTGCTGCATCCTCCAATACTTTGATATTGTGCTTTTTGGCGATATCGAGGATGGCATCCATCTGGGCCGCCTGGCCATAGAGATGGACAGGCAAGATAACCTTGGTTTTTTCGGTGATCGCCGCCTCGATCTTTGCCGGAGCGATGTTGTAGGTGTCCGGTTTGATATCCACAAACACCGGCACAGCACCCAACGCCACGATAACCTCTGCCGTAGCGATGAAGGTGAAGGGCGTGGTTATAACCTCATCACCATGGCCTACATCCATGGCTCTCAGGCATATAGCCAGGGCATCGGTGCCGTTACCTACACCAACTGCGTGCCTTACGTCAAGATACCTGGCAGCCTCGACCTCAAACTCCTTCTCTTCCTGGCCCAGGATGAACTGGCTTGATTTTATCACCCGTTCCAATGCCTCCTTGAACTCCTCTAAAAGCGGCTCGTGGTGAGCCCACAGGTCAATCTGCGGAACCTTCATGAAATCCTCCTGACCTTACCGTCCTCAAGCTTGTAAGTCCCCTTACAGCGTGCGTTGCATGTTGCAGTATCTTTATCGTCGAACCTTAACCGCTCGCCGCACTCGCACATCCAGCCTATCTGACGGCCTGGAACACCGACCATCAACGCGTAATCCGGCACGTCCTTATGAATAACCGCCCCGGCACCGATGAAACAGTGCTTTCCAAGGGTTATGCCGCACAGGATGGTTGCGTTGGCACCGATTGAGGCACCTTCCTTCACCAGGGTGGGAATCCAGACCCCACCCTTTGGATATGCGGCGCGTGGATTCATATCATTCGTAAATACGCAGCTTGGGCCGCAGAACACGTTGTCATCAAGGGTTACCAGATCGTAGATGCTCACGTTGTTCTGAATCTTGCAGTTATTCCCGATCTTAACGCGCGATCCTACATAGACGTTCTGTCCCAGGCTGCATTTTGCCCCGATCTTGGCGCCGCTCATTATATGGGAGAAGTGCCAGACCTTGGTTCCTTCACCGATCTCTACGGGTTCATCCACCACTGCGGTGGGGTGGACGAAGTAAGGTTTTTCGTTCATCTTAAGTCTCCAAGTTTCTTGATTTCAATTTTTTCCCCTTCCCCCGCCGACTCTTCGAGTCGCCGACCCCTCCCACCAGGGGAGGGGAAACTTAAAACTTACATATCCCCCTCCTTGGTGAAGGGGGTAGGGGGAGGGGTTACTTCACGTACACAAATTTTCCAGACACCTCGCCCTGCTCGGTCGAAATCCGCCAGAAGTACACCCCTTCCGATAAGCTCACCGGATTATACGTAATCTCACCGGAGCCTGCAAGCTGGCCATCTCTGGCGTAGACCTCACGACCCGACACATCGTAGATGCTCAGGGTATAGTCGGTTGCATCAGGAGTGGAGTAGGCGAAGTTTACTGACCCATGCTGAATCTGGATTGCGGAGATGAAGGGTAAGGTGACAGGCTGCTCTGCGATTTCTTCGATCTTCTCCACGTCCAGCGCTTTGCGGGCGTTCATGCGCAGGACCTTGCCTTTGTCTATGGTTATGGTATCCGCGCTTTCAATTATCTTATCCCACACCTGTTGGTTAGTCCAATCCGGGTGCGCGGCCCAAATTAACGCGGCTAGGCCTGCAATCTGGGGGCAAGCAATGGAGGTACCGGAAACTGGTTTATATCCACCTTCTTTGGTTGGCCGCCAAACATTTACCCCGGGGGCGTAGACGTTTACGGTTGGGCCGTAGTTTGAGAACCAGCATCTTGAATCCGAGGGATCAGAAGCCCCAACACACATAACGTTTTCGTAAGCTCCAGGATAACGTGGTTTATTCTTGTCATCATTCCCAGCAGTGGAACACAAGAAACAACCTTTACCCCAGGCATAATTAACCGCCGAAAGCTCAGTGGGATTGCTGGTGTTTTGTCCGAAGCTCATGTTGATCGCGGTTGCTCCATTGTCTGCCGCGTAAAGAATTGCATTAACAGTTGCTGATGTATATATGTTGCCTTGATCGTCAGATAATCTTAACGGCATAATCGCGGCATTCCCGGCTATTCCGGCTATCCCTTTCCCGTTATCAATCGTTGCCGCTGCACATCCTGCAACACCTGTTCCATGACCAATAACGTCCTCAACATTCGTGTTGTTATGGCAAAAATTATAAGCGTGTTCCATGTCCAGATTGTCTATGAGATCTTCGTGATCGGTATCAACCCCGGTGTCAAGTATTGCTATCGATGCCCCCTCTCCAGTAGAAACGTTCCAGGCCCAATCCGTTTCAGTATGTATCTTAGACCACTGCTGGGGATACAAAGGATCGTTCGGGGTGTACGGATCGGGAAAGGAATCGGGCATGAAGAAGTAGCTCTCGGAATCTTCTTCAACCTCTGGTTCAAGCTGTATCCTCAGATTAGATTCAACATATTCTATACCGTCTAGCTCTTCCATTATGTCAACCAGGCTATTCTGAACCTCTTGCAGCTCGTCCGGTATAGTTACGATGTAGTAGCATCCGAACAGCTCCAGCACCTCTTCAGACGGGTTGGGATAGGTGATCAGCGGCCCGATCTCCAATCCTGAGCTGTCAACAAACGCTTCAAGCGCCTGCGCATCCGGAGCCTTGGCGATGAGCTCGCTAATGGTAGCTGATTCTTCAACGGTCCCTGACGCAAAGGCCACGCTGGCCAGAGCTAATACTGCGAAAACAAAGACTCGTTTCATTTCGTTCTCCAGGGTCGGGATTTTAAGATTAAAAGACCGCAGATTGAAAGATTGCAAGATTAAAAGATTGCGGATTCGATCCTTCTACTCTGCGGCGGACTATAACAAAAACCGGCGCAGATGTCAAGCTAATCGGCTCACAGCCTACAGCGGATAGCCGTTATTCCACCCCCTCTTTTATTCTCCCCGGTCAAGGGGGAGATTGGGCTGGAGCGTATGTACTCCGCCCAATCTTAGACCGAAGGGCGACGGACACGGAGCACCGGAGGACGAACGCAGGGAGTAATCTTCCAATCTCGTATTTCACAGCGACTTGTATGCTCCTTTTTCTTTAAGCGATGCCTGTGCACGCTCAAGTATCTTCACCACTGCGAGCCCGTTCCGACCGTCTGTCAGGGGCTTTTTGCCCTCAAGAACACATTGGACAAAGTGCTCGCACTCAAGCCTCAGGGGTTCTGCCTTTTCAATCTCGTATACATGGGGTGTGAAGTTGCGGTGATGCTCAAAGCCTCCGTCGCCCTTGGGTTCGATCCACTCGTCGTAGAACTTCAGGGTGGAATCTGCGCCCACGTCGTCAAAGACGACCATTCCCTTGGAACCGACCACCTTGAGCCGGCGGATCTTGGTAGGGTCAATCCAGGAGGCCCGCACATGGCCCAAGCGGTTGGCGGCAAAAAACAGGGAAACGAAGACAATGTCCTCTATACCTGGGGTGAGGAAGTCCTGACCCGCAGCCGACAGGCCGAGGGGCATCTCGTTGTCAAACAGGTAGAGTATCATGGATAAATCGTGCGGGGTCAGGCTCCACAGGACGTTCTCGTTCGATCGGGCGATCCCAAGATTGACCCTTATCGAATTAACGTAGAGTAGGTCTCCCAGCTTACCTGAATCTATGAGCTCCTTGATCTTTCTGATGGCGGGATGATAAAGCATCAGGTGTCCTACCATCAGCGTCAAGTTACGTTCATCCGCGAGTTGCACGAGCTCTTGAGCCTCTTCTGATCTCAAGGTCAAAGGCTTCTCGCAGAGTACGTGCTTGCCACAAAGCAGGGCTTCGCGGGTAAGTTCATAGTGAGTGGGTGCGCTTGTAGCGATACAGACTGCGTCAACGTCAGATGCCAACAACTCATGCGGATCAATGGTGGTTTTTATCCCGGGGTAGTTATTTTTTATCTTTTCAAGTGCCGCTTTATTGATATCCGCGATCCCCTCAAGGCTCACGGCATCAATCGAGGCGAAGTTACGTATAAGGTTCGGCCCCCAGTATCCGGCGCCGATTACTCCAAGATGTAGCATTTATCTCCTTTTCTCTAAGATGGTTGAAAAGGTGGGATTTTAAAAACCTCCGGATCCAAGTTTTGCGGGCTTCGTTCGGAAGAGGAGAGAGATTCAGCGGTGCATATGGGCAGAGCTATCTTCCACACCTTCAAGCTCCTGGTCTTACCCTTGACCTTTACCGGCTCCATTGGGATGAAGTCGAAGTGATCCTTGACTTCCCGGTATACACTATCGGATACCACAATCTCGCCGCCTTTGGCCACGGTCTGCAGACGGGCTGCGGTGTTAACGCTGTCTCCTATCACCGTATACTCCAGCCGCTGGGTGGAGCCGATATTGCCCACAACCGCCTCGCCGTAGTTTATTCCTATACCTACGTGAATGTCCTGTTGCCCTTCAGCGATCCTTTCGGCGTTCATCTCCTCGATCCTTCGTTGTATCTCCACTCCTGATTTAACCGCCTTGTATACGTCGTCGTCGTGCTCGACCGGAGCGCCGAACACGGCCATGATGCAGTCGCCCATGAACTTGTCTATGGTGCCCTCGTTGGCAAAGATGATGGTTGTCATCTCGGTCAAATAGAAGTTAAGGAACGCAACCACCTCTTCAGGCGGCAGCTGTTCGGAGATGGGCGTAAATCCTCTTATGTCACCAAAGAAGGCTGTTATCCGCTTTTTCGTTCCCTTCAAGGACTTGGCGAATACATCAGGGTCCTTAAGGATCTCCTCAGCCACCTGGTGGGAGACGTAGCGTTTGAACGCATCCTCGATCAGTACCTTATCCTTCAGGTCTTTGGCCATAACGTTGAAGGCAGAGGTAAGATCGCCTATCTCATCATTGGTGGATTTACGGATACGGTAGTCGAAGTTCCCTCTGGCTATCTCTGCGACACCTTTGACCAATGCCCTAAGAGGGCGGATGAGTAAGGTGCCCAATCCGAACGCACTCAGGATACCTACGAGGACACCTATAACCGTTATGCCGCCAACCACCATCTGAATCCTGCGTGAGGTCTCCTGAAGCCTTGTAAGATCAATTCCTACGTGGAACTCGCCGATCTTTTTCTCTCCGCCGACCATCACAGGAGCGGCGACCTCGTAGATCTTGGTCCACGGCGGTTCGGTTTGTGTCAGAGCCAGGCTGGTGGATGCCTCACGATATATCTCTCTGATCCAGTCGGGGAGGGTTACCAGTTGAGCTTCATACTCTTTACCGGGCGGGATAGAGATGGTGCTGGAGATCTTCTTTTGCCAGAGGGACTTTACCATCGCAATGGAGTCTTCTTGTGGGTTGATCTTAAGCAGAATGGTGGGTGAGACAGCGCTAATGCCCTCCTCGTCAAGTATATAGGCATAGGCGCTGCCTGTGTGCTTTAATGCGTTGTGGGTGAGGGTGGCGAGCTCAAGGTGGTCGCGGTCCAAAAGGGGATCTTCGGCGGAATAAGCCACGTTGCGTGCAAGGATGATGCCGCGAAGCTTGATCTCCTCGAGGAACGAGTTGCGCACCAGCCGGATGATTGCAAAACCGGTGCCACCCATCAGGAGGAACACGAGGACGACCAGAAGCCCGGAGATCTTGAAGCGGATGCTCGTTCTCACGGGTGAATAATACTCACCCTAACGCCTGAGTCAAGTTATGCGCTGAGCGTTGTAACGATACCGCCGCCGGTTTCAGAATACTTATCGATACTATTTAGTTTGATTATGTCTAAAAACACTTGACACTGGGGTGGGGGGGTAATGAGTACAATCAGGCGGACAGCTAAATGAGGGCGAGAGATGGTTCGGGGAGAGAGAAAAACGCGCAAACCTAAAGGAGGTACGAGATGCGTACCAAAAAACTCCTGCTCATCGCTGCGGTGGCGGTGATGCTCGTTGGCGCTACCAGCGCCTACGGTTACTACGAAACCTGGGACGGGTGGTTTAACTCAGGAGAACTCGAATACTTTAACTCCCCCTTTTACTATACGAATGGTGAAGGCGTGCTTCAGGACCGCACCTATGGTTCCGTCGATTCGTTTTTCGTCAACTTTGTAACTCCTTCTACCTTCACCTGCGAGAGTGGCGAATACGAGGGCTACTACATCATGCTTTGGCCGGATGCCAGCGGCTCGAAACCTACAGGTCAAAGCGGCCATAAGGAAGTCCATGAAGGCGCCACCTGGTCAGGTAAAGCGGTTCTCTTTATACCCAACCCCCCATACCTCCCACAGACTGTTGAGTTCACCCTCGAAGGCACCTGGGATACAGAGTTCTATAACGACTACTTCAACTATGTCCCTCACACGCCCACCTATAGCGCACACTGGTATTTTGGCAGTAGTGATCCTCCAGGCTTTACAGGAGGAGACGGCGGCAGTGAAGGCGAGCGGATAGTCTACATGCCGTAAGGAATCCAAACCCTTGGAGGAGGGGGCTTGCCCCCTCCTCTTTTTGGTCTTGACATTGCCGGAGAACCGCTTATACTGAGACAAAAGGAGGCAGTAATGCTTAATATAAGTCTTTTGGCTTTAACCCTGTGGGGCGATGTTCTGGTGCAACCCTTTCGCATTGCCGAGGCCGAGCCTGGCCACCATCAGGGGTGCGTACGCGCGGCAATGGCTCCTGACGGGCATTTTGCCGTAGCATGGGTAGACAGCCTGCAGCCTCATGGGGCCTCGCTCGAGCTTGACCTGTATATACGTTTCTTTGACCGGGACGGCAACCCTTTAACCGATGCCTACAAGATAACCAAGATGGCGGATACCAACCGGATATACTGGCCCTGCCTTGAGATGGACACCGCAGGCAACGTGGTACTTGTGTGTGAGGAAGAAGATAGGGCCAGGTTTGACGACCTGGACAACCATTACATTCGTTTTCAGCGTTTTGCACCTGACGGCAGCCCTGTTGGCTCTGCCCAGACCCTGGTGCCGCAGAGGGAGATACATGGCTCTAGGCCGATTGGTTTGAGCCTTGCAAACAGCGACGAGTTTGCGATAGCCTGGTGTGCGCCAAGCACGTTGGGATATGGCGCATGGGTTCAGCGCTTCAACAGGGAGGGCTATCCCAAGGACAAGGCCTTTCTGGCCCACGATGATTTTGGCACTTCTGTCTACTTCAAGCACCCCCAGGTGGCACTGAAGAACGATGCCGGCGACCTGGCGGTAACCTGGTATGAGTTTGACTCAACTTATCCCAGGTTTCAGGTGTTTGATGCCGCGGATGAGTCCATCCTGCCCTGGGAGCCGATGGGGCATCTGGTGAATGAGGATAAATCTGGTGGCAGCCGCGTTGAGGCTTACTGGCTGGATAACGACCGCTTTGTGTTCTTCTGGATTGATTATGTCTGGCCCTGGCATATAGCTGGACGTGTGTTTGCGGATAGGGGTCTGACGCGCTACCCCATACGCAGGCTGGTGCACGATTCACTGGCACTCACCTGGCCTGACCCTGTAGGGCGGTTTGCGGTTGCCGTATCATCTGACGAGCGCTTTGCGGAGACGCACACCAGAAGTTACACTGACCGTCCTGATACATCTGATCCGTCCAAGCTACGTTGGTGGGATCATGGGGTAGGGATACTGGGATATATACAAGACAACGAACCGATACGCCGGACCAACCTGTTTGAGTACACCCCGCCCTGGGGAGCAGATACCATCAATAGCATTATCAACAACTGGCCTCACGTTCAATTCCCTGCGGTTGGGGTGTGCGATGACCGCATCGTTTGGGTATACTCCCGCTTCAACACCGACACCATCTTCGAGGCCTTTGCAATGATCACCGACTGGGACATGGGGGTTGGGGTAGCGGAATCCTCTCCCAAAATCGTATCCCCTATCCAGCTTTCAGCCTCCCTCAACCAGTTGAGCTACAATCTCCCCGGCCAGGCTTCCCTTACCCTCTACTCCGCCGACGGGCGCAGAGTGCTTACCGAGACCATCCAGGGCAAGGGCACCTGGACGCCCTCCCCGCCCTCCTCCCAACCCTCCTCCCACCTCCCCTCCGGTGTCTACTTCGCACGGGTCAAGAACAACTCAGCCAGCGCCAGAGCCAAGGTGGTAATCCTCCACTGAGAAAGACCTGAGAAACAAAGGGGCCTTCCTTCCAAAGATTGACTTATTTCTTCTCTCGATTAAACTGAGCCGATGACCCGTAACACCAGTAACACCCGTAACACACCTCTCAGACTGCTTGCGCGGCGTCCGCTTTGTTCGCCTGGGTTCACACGTAAGTTGCTTTCAGAGCTTAAGATAGCCGAACGGTTTGCCCCTGAAGAGATCCTTTACCTTACCCCGAACAAGCGCCGGGCACGCTCGGCTCTATTTGAGATACTCTCCTTGTATCGAGGCAACGTCATGCAAACACCAACCTGTCTTACGATTCAAACACTGGCTGAGAATCTGGTGAGGGCCAACTCCCAAAAGGGCATCGTGGACGAGCGCGACCGACGGTTCATCCTGCTCAAGCTGATTCATGAATCTCGAGACCTCATGTTTCGCGAGGAGCACTTGGGGCTTCTTTCAACCCTCTACGCCGAACTCAGGCGGCACCATCCCGAGGGGTGGGCAAAGATTCCCCCACTCGCTCGCGAGGTGATCTTCGATACGGACACCGAACTCCGCCTCAAGCAGGCTGTCGAACTCCTTGCGCGTTACGATAAGTATCTGGAAGAGCAGGGGTTGATAGATCATGAGGCACTTCTTGAAGAGGCTGTGGCAGAGATTTTCTCGCTGTCTCAGAAACTCCTGATCCTCGAGGGTTACTTTGAGCCGTGGAGGGTTGAGCAAAACCTCTTTGATGCTATCCTGGATCACGTCCCTGAGGTTGTGGTCATCATTCCGGACGACCCGCTCGCCGCCAAAGGCGAGAGGTTTTTCCTTTCATATAAGCTTCCCCAGCGTCCCACTCCAGAACCGTCCCCTGCGCCCCAATCCACCTGGCATCGTTTCCCATCGCGCGAGGACGAGGTAGCCGCAATTGCCCGACGCATATGTGCCCTGGCCGAAAAGGGGGTCTATCCAGACGAGATCGTCGTTCTCTTTCCTGCACTTGAGATCTACCGACCAATCGTTGAACGGGTTTTTGCGAGATATGGACTCAATCCTCGGATTTCACTTCGACCTCGGTTAGAGAGTTTTCCCGCTATCAGAGGAGTTCTTGATCTTCTACGCGCCGCAGAGCAGGGGTTCCGCCGCCGCGACGTGGTTGGGATTTGCCTCTCACCTAACTTTAAAAAGGTTCCTGAATCCGTGCGCCGTTGGGTGGACGTGCTTTCGCGCGAGGAGGGTATAATCTCAGGCGAGAAGTCCTGGACCGACTGGTTCCTCTCCGATGTTTGCTCGAGGCTCGTGGATCATCACCAGGCAGCAAAGATCGTTGCCGAGATACGAGGCTTCATGGGTCGGTTTATCAAAGAGCTCAAACGGCTCATCAGTTCTGTATCCGTTGAGGGGCTTGTAAAGAGACTGCGCAGGGTTCTTTCCTGGCTCGGCTGGGAGGTGGACGAGGAGCTGCGCCAGGGGTTTGAAGAGATTTTGGAGAAGCTTGTTCGAATGACCGAGCTGGCTGGTGAGGCAAAGGTCAGTCCGCACTTTGCCCGCGAGACCCTGGAGATCCTTTTAAGAAAGGAGATACCGAAGCCCGAAGAAGAGGAAGAATCCAGCGCTGTTCGTGTCATGCCGCTGGTGGAGACCCGGTGGCTGGATGTTTCATACCTCTTTGTCGGCGGTCTGGTGGACGGTGAGTTTCCGCATCGTCCTTACCGCGACCTTTTGCTTCCTGAACGTCTGCGCCAGGCTTTAGGTCTGCCAACTGTGGAGGATGAGTTTGCCAACGCGGAGTTCGAGTATCGCAGGCTCATGGCCATGGCCCGCAAGAAGGTGTTTTTGTCCGCCCCATCCATGGAAGCTGATCGGCCCATGATCCCAAGTGTCTTCCTTGCCGAGCGTAAGGAGGATACACAGCCGGAAGATCTCACCATCTACTGTGAAGAGGAGCAGCAGATCCTTGAACCGGCAGATCGTGGTGAGCCGCAGGAAGGCGTTATGCTCACCGATTCAGGCTCCCTTGAACTCATAAATACCCGCTTCGGTCCCAAGCATCCCTTCAGGGTCACGCTGCTTGAGGTCTATCGCAACTGTCCCTACCGCTACTATCTTCGTGCGGTTCTTGGCCTGGGGCCTTATGAAGAGCCCACGGCCGAGCCTGAAGCAAGGCTGCTGGGCACTATCCTTCACTCCGTGCTTGAGCGTTTGTTCAAGGGCAACCCTGATCCGCAGCGTATAGATGACCGGCTCTGGGATCTTCTGATCCAGGAGCTTGACAGGCGCAGGCTCAACCCTTTTGTTCGACTGTGGATAGAGGACTGGGCAGGTGCACGCAAGGATTGGTTCCGCGACGAGGAAACGGCACGCGCCGATGCTGGCTGGCAGACTGATCCGGACTGGCTTGAGCGCAACCTCGAACTCTTCTTTGAGCAGGAGGGTTTTACCTTGAGGGGTCGGGTGGACAGGGTGGACTGGCAAGAAAGACGCGCACGGGTGCTCGATTATAAAACAGGCCAGGGGCGCTACTTCAGGCGCAAGATCAGAAAGGGAGAATCCATTCAGCTTCCCCTGTACTGCGAGATGATTCGCCGGCTGCAGGGGGCTCGGATTGATTCATTCGGCATCTACAGTTTTTATGACTCCAAGATAGAGGAGATATCGCCGCCGGACGAGTCAATCCTTGCTGCTGTGGGGTTTGCAAAGGAAGCTATCGAAGGGATACGTTACGGTCATTTCCAGGCTGAAGGAGATCAGGTGTGCAGATATTGTGAATACAACGAATTTTGCGGGGCGCGATGAATCCTCGTAAACGCCGTCCTAGACCTACTCACCTCAACGTTAAGCGCAGCCTTGTTGTGTCTTCGCCTGCCGGTTCGGGCAAGACCCAGAAGCTCGCTGAACGCTACGTAGCGCTTCTTAAGTCCGGGGTTTCACCCGAGCGTATCCTTGCCATAACATTTACCGAGAAGGCGGCCGCAGAGATGAAGGAAAGGGTTCTTGAAATCCTGCGCGAGCGTCTGCCTGCTCTTCATAGAAAGATTCAGCCCAAGCTCTCCAGGTTCCGCATCTCAACCGTCCACGCCTTTGCCCGCTCTGTATTGGAGCGGTTCGCGTTCCAGCTTGATCTGGCGCCCAACCTTGAGGTGCTTGACGCTATCGAGGCCGAGCTTATGCGCGAGGAGGTTATACGCGAGGGGCTGATTCAGTTGGGTTCGCTGGATAACGAAGCATCTTTGTGGGTGCGTCACCTTACACTTACCCTGGGCTGGAGTAAGCTGCAGCGGAACGTCCGTTCCCTGTTCCAACATATACCACAGAGTTATCTGGCGCTGGATGGAGGTGCGTGTGATCTTTCGGATCAGTATTATGACGCCTGGGGGAGCCTGAGGAGGGTTTGGGGCGAGGAGTTCTGGCAGGCATCGGGTTTTGCAGAGATTTGTGCTCCATCGAATGAACGCGAGCACCTGCGAGCGATACTTTCCCTCTTTTCCAGACTCGCTCCCCGGTTCCTTACACAGAAAGGCGCTTTAAGAAAGAGGCTACCCAGGGGCGAGCCGGAGCGTGAGGAGTTTACAAGGAGGGGAGAGGCGTTTCTTCGTTATCACGAGGTCTTCTGGCGCTGGCATGCTTCTGTTCAAACCAGGGGATTGCTTTACGTTTTTCGCCACCTGGCCGAGCGCTACGAGCGCCGCAAGCGAGCCGAGCGGGTGCTGGACTTCGGCGATCTGGAATACAAGCTCTATCATGTCCTCTATCATTCCCCAAACTGGTCGAACGTCCTTCAAAGCTTTGACGAGCAGACCGACCACATCCTTTTAGATGAGTTCCAGGATACCAACGGTCTTCAGTGGGCGATAGTTTCAAAGCTTATCGAGGAGTGGCGCTCCGGGATGGGTGCGAAGCGTGAGCTTGGCAAGATCCCGACACTCTTTCTTGTAGGGGATGTTCGGCAGTCCATCTACCTCTTCCGAGGCGCGAACGTTGAGGTTTTCAAGCGGGCGGCAAGAGAGCTACAGACATGGATGCAGGCAGGGTTTGACGAGGTGGTGATTCGCGAGAACTACCGCAGCCTTCCTTTGATAATTGATTTCGTCAACCTTCTCTTCTCAAGGTTGATGCAAGGCGGGGATCAAGACTGGCAGACCGCCTACGAGGAGTTCCGTCCCATGCGTAATCCAGGCAAGCAGGGGCACGTGGAGATCCTCTTGACCAGGGTCGGCGAAAAGCTTCGTATGGCCGAACAGAAGCAGGCGGAGGCCGAGACCGTTGCAGCGCGCATCAAGGAGATCGTGGGCACCCTGCCGGTATTCGAGAAGGACGAAAACGCAGAAGAGGTTGAGAGACCTTGCAGATACGAAGACGTAACTATCCTCTTGCGGCGACGCACCCATCTTGCCAGGTATGAGGAGGCGCTGCGCCGTCGCCGCGTTCCATTTGTGGTGGTCCAGGGCACAGGCTTTCACGCCTCCCCGGAGGTGGTGCTCTTGCGGCAGCTGGTGCGGTTCCTTGCCAATCCGGCAGAAGATACCGCTCTTTATGGCATCCTTCGTTCCCCGCTCTGCGGGCTTTCAGAGTCCCAGATACTTGAGATATCCTTCTCAGATGAAGGCGGGAGCCTCTGGGAGAAGCTTACTTTATCCTCAATCCCGGCAACCAAGAATACGGTTGAGTGGTTGAAAAGCGCGAGAGAGAAGGTGGATGTGCTGGGCTCCGCGGTTCTATTCGAACAAATCCTTCGCGGGCGAGGCCTGTGGTCTTACTTTGCCGACCGGCAGGAGGCAGAAAACATCCGCAAGTTCTTAAGGCTTCTGGAGGAGTTCGACTCCGAAGGTCTGTGCATGTTTAAGATCGCCGAGCGGCTTGAGCGCATGAGCACCCGCGCCGAGGAGCCTAAGGCCAACGTTAACACCGAGGGGATGGATGCTGTTCGAATCATGACCATCCACGCGGCCAAGGGGCTTGACTCGCGCGTGGTGTTCCTTGTCGGTATGGACGAACGCACCCGAAAGCCAGGGGCACTGGCGGTTCGGGAAGAGGCCGAGAGGGTGATCTTGACATTTACTGACTCGGCTTACAAGGAGCATCCGGAGCGTTTGTTGTGGGAGGCAAAACAGGAATCCGAACAGAAGCGGCTCTTCTACGTGGCCTGCACCCGCGCCCGCGACGCACTGTTTTGCTCCGGGGTCTGGAACGGCAAGGTATCGGGTTGGCTTAGCTATCTTGTGGAGGGTTTAGGGCTGAGGGAGGTTATGGGCAGCCTTGAGATCCCCGACGCTCCCCACGCGGTATCGCTTCAGATACGCGAGCAGGTCCCGGAAGAACTCGCCGCTTCAAAGGAACCAAAGACTGAACTTCCTGCGGTAATCCTTGAGCGAAACTGGCCGCAGCGCAAGCGCAGACTGCGCAGGGTGAGCGATGATCTGGAGATGCGCTATTACCAGGGCAAGGGATTGTGGCACTTCGGCGAGATCATCCACTCGGTGCTTGAACGTATCTCCAGCGGAATCGCTACTCCGAATCCCCAATCCATCAACCAGGCGGTGCGTTCACTGGTGCTCTCCTTTGATCTTGCGCCATCCAGGGTTGAAGAGTATCAAACCAGGGTAGCAGAGCACATCGCCGCGCTTCGTGAATCTGGTCTCTTGGAGCAGATAGTTCTTCCTCAGGCGAACAGCGCAAGTGAAGTTCCATTTGTGATTCGAGAGGATGAGGAGACCGTCACCGGCCGCATAGACCGTGTGCTCGTAAGGCCTGAAGGTCTTCATATCATAGACTACAAGTCGTTCCCCTCCGATCTGGAGAACGCTGACAGATTCGATGAGCAGCTCAGGCTTTACGCCAGGGCGGCAGAGGAGATTTTTACGAAAAAGGTTTGTCGCTGTTCCTTACTGTTTACGGCTGATGCAAAACTTAAAGAGGTAAGCTTGAATGAATAAATCCAGGGTCCCTGCTGCAGACAGCGAAGCTGGCTCCGCGGGTTCTAAATCAGCGTTTGTAGCCATCGTCGGGCCGCCCAACGTCGGAAAGTCAACCCTGCTCAACGCCTACCTGGGGATGCATCTTTCAGCGGTATCACGCAAACCGCAGACCACCTCCCGGAACGTTCTGGGCATCCTTACCGCACCCGAGGGTCAGCTGGTCTTTCTCGACACCCCTGGTCTTATCAAGCGCAAGGGAGCGGTCTACGAGTTCATGCAGAGGGAGATCTCCTCAGCTCTCAGCGATGCCGATCTGGTGCTTTTGATGGTTGAGCCGCGCTATGAGTCGGATGATGCGCTTGCATCTTTCATAAGATCGATAGATAAACCGGTGGTGCTGACCGTCAACAAGGTGGACCTTGTCAAAGACAAACTAAACCTTCTGCCGCTCATTGACCGCTACCGGAATCTGGGCTTAGATGAGGTCTACCCGATCTCAGCGCTCAAGGGTGATGGTTTGGGGGAACTTCTTGCAGGACTTTTTAAGGCAGCACCCCAGGGTGAGCTGTACTATCCTGAAGAGGGAATCACCACCTATCCGATGCGGTTCTTTGCCGCAGAGGCGATACGTGAATCGCTTTTTGAGCTTTACGGCGAGGAGATTCCGTACTCGGTGTTTGTGGAGATAGAGGAATACAAGGAACATGATGGCCGTAAGGATTTGATTCGGGCGACCCTATATGTTGAGCGTGACTCGCAGCGCCCCATCATCCTTGGGCGTGGGGGAGAGGCGATCAAAAGACTAGGCACACGCGCGCGCAAGAAGATTGAGGCGCTTTCCGGTAGAGCGGTCTATCTTGAGCTGCACGTGAAGGTTGCGAAGAACTGGCGAAAGGACCCCTCGTTCGTTCGCCGGGCCACCAAACCGCCTCAGAAGTACCTGCCGGGTACGTAAGATACTTTTATCTTTCACTTGACAAATGGACCATTCTTTATTAAAATATGGGTAAGGAGAATCTGTTATGGTTTTCAAGAAAAACCCACAGAAGTTAATTGAATCTTTGCAGAGATTCTGTTTTTTTACAGGAGAGGGGTACCCTACTCCTGACGAAATGTTAAAAGTGATCTCAAAGGCAAGAAAAGATTGCCTTGATAGCGATTCTTATGAATTAGAATACTGGCTGGGAACAGCTCTGGTTTATTATAATACTTGGTTTGTTCGTGGAGATGAGCGCAAACCGTATTTAGAAGAAGCTGTTTATCATCTTGAGCGAGCATTTGCTTTATCCGAAGGGAAAATTCCTAAGGAATACCCACCGCACGAGGTGAAAGAGTTCGGTTCACTATTCCGTAACGACATTGCTTGTGAAGTTGGACAATTATTGATTGATGAAGCGATAATAAGAGATATTGAGAAGGGAATTTCCTACCTTAGGCCCGTTTTTAAAAGTAGTTCATACTATCATCCGCTCTTATGCTCCTATGCAGAGGCATATTATAAGTTGGGAGATTATTTGAAAGCGGCTGAAGTTGCTTTAGAACTACATAAGCGCGCAGAAAAAGAATGGAGGGATAAAGCGCCCCCGGCCCCATTGGGTATAGTTGCTAAGTCGTATCGTGCACAGGCTAAGCAACACAAAAAGAATGGTGAAATAGATCAGGCAATTCATTACTTCCAGAAACTTGTGGATATGGATTTAGCGACAGATAACGATCAAAAACTCCTCAAGAAACTTCAAGAGTCCCTGGGCAAGACGTAAATGCCAACATGGAAAGAGACGCTTTCCTCAAGGCTGGTCTTCCTTGAGCTTCGGGTGAAGGTTGCGAAGAACTGGCGAAAGGACCCCTCGTTCGTTCGCCGCGCCACCAAACCGCCGCAGTCTTATCTGCCCGACCCGTAACACCCGTAACATACCTTAAGAATCCACTTGACAAAGATGTTGGTTTGAATAGCATGGGGTGTATGCCTGAGAGGAAACTTTTGTCCGAACGTCCTGGATGGAATAGGTTCGTCAATGTTGCTAAAGCCCGTAGGGGCCGACCTTCAGGTCGGCCCGCTTCATTTTCGGGCCGGTTTAATACCCGACTAGGGCACGATGAAACCGGCCCCTACGACGCTCCGATTTGAAAAGGCACAATGCTCAGTCAAAAGGGAGAGGGTGTGTGGAACAGACACTCCTGTCCAAAAAGATAATCGCGCGGACTGGAGAGTCTGCATTATCCCATATACCCTTCTCCCCTTGACAAAAGCCGCGTTCGCTGTATTCTCACCCCATGCGTTTGACTGAACCCCATCACAGTGGTTACTATGGCGATACCTCAGTTGAACGTTTTTCCCAAAGCGATCATCGTCCGTGCAAACCCAGAGCAATAATGGAAGGAGACTTACCTCAAGGAGGTTTCTATGAGTTGGATTACTGAAGAGAAGAAGAGCGTTTGGCGCGAGCCGAAGGGCAAACCGATACCGCTTGTCGATTCCGAAGAGCCTGAGCTTTTCCGGGATGCGTTTCCCTACGTGGAACCGCCCAAGGTTCGCTTCGATGGCAAGATCGTTCCACAGGATCCACCGGATGAGATCTACATCACCTGCACCACGTTCCGCGACGGTCAGCAGGCCAGACCACCATACACGGTCAAGCAGACGGTTGATCTCTACAAATTGATGCATAAGCTGGGTGGGCCAAAAGGGATCATCCGTAAGTGTGAGTTCTTCCTCTACAGCAAGAAGGACCGTGAAGCGGTAACCAAGTGCCTTGAGAGGGGATTCTCCTATCCCAAGGTCACAGGGTGGATTCGCGCCCGTCCCGAGGACTTCAAGCTCGTAAAACAGATGGGGCTTAAGGAGACCGGGATGCTTACCTCGATCTCCGACTACCACATCTACCGTAAGTTCAAGAAGACGCGCAAGCAGGCGGTCGAGGGGTTCCTGCGGGTAGTGGACTCAGCGCTTGAGGAAGGCATCGCGGTGCGCTGCCACTTTGAGGACATCACCCGTGCTGACTTCTACGGCTGCGTTGTGCCCTTCGCCCAGATGCTCATGGAGCGCTCGAGAGATGCAAAGATACCCATCACCGTTCGTATCTGCGATACGATGGGCTACGGCGTGCCCTATCCTGGGGCAGCTTTACCGCGCAGCGTGCCCAAGCTGGTCTACGGTCTGCACCACGAGGCAGGCGTGCCCAAGGAACAAATCGAATGGCACGGCCACAACGACTTCTACAAGGTGCTCATCAACGCATCCACCGCCTGGCTCTACGGCTGTATGTATGCAAACGGCACACTTCTAGGCTACGGTGAGCGCACCGGCAACACCCCTATCGAAGGGCTGGTCTTTGAGTACGCGGGTCTGCGCGGCACCCTTGACGGGATGGACACCACCGTGGTCCACGAGATCACCGACTACTACCTCCTGCAGCTAAACGAGATCATCCCCTCCAACATGCCCTTTGTAGGTGGCAGCTTCAACACCACCCGGGCCGGTATCCACGCCGACGGCCTGATCAAGAACGAGGAGATATACAATATCTTCGACACGACCAAGCTGCTCGACCGTCCGCCCGGTATCGCAATAACCGACAAGTCCGGTCTTGCCGGAATAACTTACTGGATCAGCTCGTTCCTCGGTGAGAAGATCGGCGAGGTAGACAAGAAGGATGAGCGGGTCCAGCGCGTGGCAGCCTGGGTACAGGAACAGTATGATGAAGGTCGCACCACCGCGATATCCCAGGAAGAGATGATGGAGATAGTGGCCAAGGAGTTCCCCAAGATGAAGGCCGAGGTCGATCGTCTACGCCGTACCCGCTTCTTTGTGCCAGAGCCCTAGCCTATGGGCCAGACCCTGAGCGAAAAGATAATCTCTGAGCACTGCGGCAGACAAGTCAAGCCGGGCGATCTGGTGATTGCCGACGTGGACGCCGCTATGGTTCAGGACGGCACCGGGCCTTTGTCGGTCAAGGAGCTTGAGAAGGCAGGCCTGGTGCAGGCCGTGCATCCTGAGCGCACGGTTCTTTTCCTCGATCACGCCTCACCAAGCCCGCGCTCCGAGCTTTCCAACGCCCACAACATCCTGCGCTCCTTCGCGGCCAGGACAGGTGTTATAGTCTCCGAGATCGGCGAAGGGGTTTGTCACCAGCGGATGGTGGAGGAGTTCGCGCGTCCGGGCGATCTCCTGGTGGGTGCCGACTCCCACACCGTGACCTCAGGTGCCCTTGGTGCCTTTGCCACAGGCATGGGCTCCTCAGACGTGGGCTTTGCCATCGCCCTGGGCAAGGTGTGGCTTCGCGTTCCAGAGACCTTCAAGATAGAACTCACCGGTTTCTTCAAGCCCGGAGTCTTTGCCAAGGATCTGATGCTTTCGGTGATTGGACACATCGGTGCGGACGGCGCGACCTACAAGGCGATGGAGTTTCTTGGCCCTGTGGCACATACGCTTCCCATGCACGAGCGGTTCGTTCTATCCAACATGGCGGTTGAGGCCGGAGCCAAGGCAGGACTCTTTGCCGCCGATAACGTTACCAAGGCTTATCTTGAGGATGCAGGACGCGGCGAGGATTTCACGGCCCTTGCCCCTGATGATGACGCGGTCTATGAGAAGACCTTCAGCTTCGACCTGGGAGAAATCGAACCTACCGTGAGCTTTCCCCATACGGTGGACAACACCCGCAAGGTAGGCGAGGCCAGGGGAATCAAGATAGACCAGGCGTTCATCGGAACCTGCAGCAATGGCCGGCTGGAGGACCTCAGGATCGCGGCAGAAATAGTCAAAGGCAAGAAGGTTGCATCCGGGGTGCGCTTCCTTATAGTACCTGCATCACGCAAGGTCTACTTGGAGGCGATGCGCGAAGGTCTCATGGAGACGTTCATTGAGGCCGGTGGAGTCATTCAGCCGCCGGGCTGCGGGCCGTGCGTGGGTATCCACCAGGGAGTTCTCGGCGACGGCGAGGTCTGTATCTCGGCCCAGAACCGCAACTTCAAGGGAAGGATGGGCAACCCGGAAGGCTCCATCTACCTCGCCTCTCCTGCCACTGTTGCCGCTTCTGCGCTCACCGGCAAGATTACCGATCCGCGAGAGTTTTTGTGATGCTCCTTTTGTCTTTCAGACAAAAGATCGCAGTTACCCTCACCCCCGTCACCTCTCCCAGAGGGAGAAGGAAGATGTGGTTTTCCTCTCTCTTCGGGAGAGGAATTAGAGGTGAGGGAGATTAGACAAGGTGCTTAAATTCCTTGTCTACCTTAGTAGTTATTGTGAGTGACTGAAAGGAGGTTATGTGACACTATTGAAGGGAAAGGTATTCAAGTTCGGTGACGACATCTCCACCGACCACATCACGCCTGGTCGTTACTTTCACCTGCGCGGCGACATGGCCAAGCTGGCAGAGCACACCCTTGAGGATGCCGATCCCAGTTTTGCCAAGAAGGTGCAGCCCGGCGACTTCGTGGTAGGAGGTCGCAACTTTGGACTTGGGTCCTCGCGTGAGCATGCCCCGCGGGTGATAAAGGAGTGCAAGGTCTCGGCTGTTCTTGCCCGCTCATTCGCACGCATCTTCTACCGCAACTCAATCAACGTGGGGCTGCCTGTGCTTGAATGTGATACCGACGGGATCGATGCAGGCGACGAGCTCGAGGGCAACCTGGCCCAGGGTGTGATTCGCAATCTAACCAAGGGAGAAGAGATCAACTTTACACCCATCCCTGAGTTCATGCGCGGTCTTCTGGCTGACGGCGGTCTGGCCGCGCACATCAAAAAACACGGCGGTTTCAAACTGTGAGGATGCAATGAATCCAGAAAAGATTACCGTCAAGGACGGCGAGCTCCAGATTCCGGATAACCCAATAATCCCATTTATCGAGGGCGATGGCATTGGCCCTGACATCACCTCTGCCTCGATGCATGTGTGGAACGCGGCGGTCGAGCGGGTCTACGGCGGCAAGTGCCGCATCGAGTGGAAAGAAATTTACGCAGGTGAGAAGGCGTTTGAGAAGATCGGTTCGTATCTTCCGGACAAGACAGTGGACGCGATACGCGAGCACATCGTGGCCATCAAGGGTCCGCTTACCACCCCGGTGGGCGGTGGGTTCCGTAGCCTTAACGTTAGTCTGCGCCAGATACTCGATCTCTACGCGTGTGTGCGGCCGGTCTCCTGGATCAAGGGGGTGCCCTCGCCCGTACGTCATCCTGAGAAGCTTGACGTAGTTATCTTCCGCGAGAACACCGAGGATGTCTATGCCGGCATCGAATGGGTGCAGGGTTCGGAAGAGGCGGCAAAGATCATCAACTTCATCAAGGATGAGATGGGCAAAGAGATCAGGCCCGACTCAGGCATAGGCATAAAGCCGATCTCGGTGACCGGCACCAAGCGGCTGGTGCGCAAGGCGATCCGGCATGCGATTGATAACAACCGCAGCAGCGTCACCATCGTGCATAAAGGCAACATCATGAAGTACACCGAGGGTGCGTTCAAGATATGGGGCTATGAGCTGGCGCTTGAGGAGTTCCGGGATCAGGTTATCACCGAGGTCGAGCTCTGGGATCAGGTGATGGCCGATGACGGTGTAACGCCCGTCACCAAGGAGGGGGCGTATGCCTCTCTGCGAGGTGGAAAGCCGGCAGGGGACCCGAACGGACGTATCGTGATCAAGGACCGCATCGCGGACCAGACCTTCCAGCAGGTGCTCCTGCGGCCCGACGAGTACGACGTTATGGCCATGCCTAACCTGAACGGGGACTACCTTTCGGATGCGTGCGCGGCACAGGTGGGCGGACTGGGGCTGGCGCCGGGCGCGAATATCGGTGACTACACAGCGCTCTTCGAGGCAACACACGGCACCGCACCCAAGTACCGCGGCATGGACAAGGTCAATCCAGGCTCGCTTTTGCTGTCCGGTGTGATGATGCTTGAGTACCTCGGCTGGAAGGAGGCGGCGCAGGCGATCCGCGCAGCGTTGGAACGAACCATCCTCGAACGCACCGTTACCTACGATCTCGCCCGTCAGCTCGAGGGTGTGCAGCCTGTCAAGACCAGCGAGTTTGCAAAGGCCATCGTGGCCAACCTTCCGTGAGGCGTATTATGAGATGTTCAGACTGCGGCAAGGAGTTAGCGGAGGATTTCCGCTACTGCCCGTACTGCGGCAGCATCCTGGGAGAGGCGGACGGAGAACACTTTCGCAGACAGGGGCACCGACTGCGCGTGCAGGGCAAGGTAAAGAAAGCACTCGAAGCCTACAAGAAGGCGGCGGAGCTGTTGCCTGACGATGCCTATCTCTTCAGGTGTCTTGGTGATCTCTATTACCTCACCGGCGAACCGGAAGAGGCTATCCAATCCTACGGTCATTCCCTCTCTTTGGAAGAAACCTCAAGCGACACATGGTATCACCTCGGTGTTGCCTACTACCGCAGCGGATACGTAAAGCAGGCGATTGAGGCACTGGAACGCTGCCTTGAGATCGATCCTGACTTCGCTATGGCCTATTACCGGTTAGGTATAGCCTTCTATCATCGGGGGAGTATACCTCGGGCTAAGGAGTGCTACGAAAAGCTTCTTGCCATACATCCGGAGTCGAAGATAGCTCACTACCATCTGGGGATCGTTTGCAACGCGTTGGGTGAGTATGAGTGTGCCCTCAAAAACTTCGAGGTGATCGAGAAGCGCAACCCGAAGGACGCAGCGCTCATGTATCACATGGGTTACGCCTACTTCCACCTGCACGATGTTACAAAGGCGGTGGTCAAACTGCGTCGCGCGCTTGAGCTGAACCCCCAGCATCGCGCCGCCCAGCTTCTCCTTGACTCTTATATGGACAGCAAACTGCCCTGACCAGCTCAATAAACGCCACGCCTTTACCCAAGCGACCACTGGATTCTACACAGTTAAGCATGGATATTCTTATTTGGTTAAAGTTTAACAAACGGAAAAAATCAATTACTCTACGAGGGTTTGACAACGTCTTAAATCTTCGTATATTTGAGTGGTGTCTGCCGGAAGCAAAAAGGTTAGTAATTCTGGTGGACTAATCAGATTAACCTTAATGCCGCGCAGCGGCATAAAGAGAGGAGGAGCGATGAAAAACCGCATCGTGCTGCTGCTTGCGCTCGTGGGAGCACTTGCAGCCCAAAACTGGAGCGTCAGGCTTATCCCTGCGCCGTCTACCCAGTTCTTCATCGAACAACTATGGAGCTGTGCCATCACCAACACCGAAGAGGAACCTGTTGACGTCAGGCTCTACGGATGGATCACGCACGAGGGAACCGAGATCGCGCACGCGCGAAGCAACGTGATCACTATCCCGCCAGGCGGCAAACGGATCGCCTCGGCAGACATCAGAAGCATCCAAGACGAATGGTACGACCCTGCCTATGAGGAAGTGGTGGCTCGGCGTGGTGCCTTACCCGCAGGTGTCTATACATACTGCATACGGGTGGAGGACGAAAGCGGGGCGGTCCTGGCAGAGGACTGCCGTGAGCATCGAGGCATCACCCCATCACCACCCAAGCTCCTTGCTCCGCCGAACGGTTCAAATATAACCGAGCCCCAGCCCACCTTCGTCTGGACACCACCTGTGCCACCGACTGAGGGCGTGACCTACCGGTTGCGGATCGTTGAGATCCCCGAGGAGATGACACCGGATGAGGCCATCAGTGCCGCTGAGCCCTGGTTCGAAGAGAAGGGTATCACGAACACATCCTTGCAATACCCGATGGATGCACGTCCCTTGGAAGAAGACAGCGAATACGCATGGCAGGTTACCGCCTGGGTTGGCGAGTTCCTGGTTGGTGCAAGCCAGACCTGGCTCTTTGGCTTAAAGGTCGAAATCCCAAGACTTGACTCCTGCCAGTGTTACTACGATAAGGAGACGGATGTTATGTGGCACGGCATAGGTCATGGAGGGAGGATGGGGGTCCGCAAAGACTCCTGCACCTATGTCGTTACCGTAGATGGAGTTATGTATCATACCGACGGTAAAACCTGGACGACAGTAGAGATGAAAAAAGAGGACAAGTGTAAGCTGTTCGTGGCTAAAAACGGCCTGTTCCACTTCAACGGCCAGAAGTGGGAAGCTCAGCAAAACTATTACAAGTGCAACTATGTGTTGGCCGAGAACGGTATGTTCCACTTCAACGGGACGAGTTGGGTACAGGTTAAAGACTCAACTTGCACCTACGTCCACACCGTCGCCTCCACCGGCCAGGGAAGGACCCGAATCATGTACCATTTCAACGGCCAAAAGTGGGAACAGGTGGCAGGCAGGAAGTGCCAGCTCTTCGTGGCTATAAACGGCCTTTACCACTTCGATGGCACCAGATGGGTAGCTCAGAGGTTCAGGAGATGCAACGCGGTTTTGGCTGAGAACGGCATGTTCCACTTCAACGGGACAACCTGGGTGCAGGTCAAAGACTCCACCTGTACCTATGTTCACACCGTTGCCTCCACCGGTCATGGAACGAAACCAATCATGTACCACTACAACGGCGAAAAATGGGAGCAGGTAGCAGTTGAGGAGTGCCAGATCTACGCGGCTGTGAATGGGATGTTTCACTTCACCGGCAGAGGATGGAGCCAGATAAAGCCTAAGAAATGCAACGCGGTGTTAGCTGAGAACGGTATGTTCCACTTCAACGGAACAACCTGGGTGCAGGTCAAAGACTCCACCTGTACCTACGTCTACACCGTTGCCTCCACCGACATGGGAGAGACCCCCATCATGTACCACTACGACGGCCGCAGATGGAGAAGGATAAGAGCCGAGAGGTGCCAGCTTTTCCGGGCAGTAAACGGGATGTTCCACTTTACCGGCAGAGGATGGAACCAGATAAAGTTCAAGAAATGCAACTACGTATTAGCCGAGAACGGGATGTTCCACTACAACGGAGAGATCTGGGATAAGGTTAAAGACTCGACCTGCACCCACGTTTACACGGTTGGTTCTACCCGTAAGGGGAAGCAACCCATCGTCTACCACTATGATGGTAAAGAATGGAAAGAGGTGCCACGGATCAGAGGCACGACGATCGAGGCCGTAAACGGTGTCTACCACTACGACGGCCGCAGATGGAAAAGAATAGAATAAGTAATTGAGATTGCAGAACTTGCGCTGGGGCGGCGCTTTCAAGCGCCGCCCAAAGATCTCCACAGGAGGTTTTATGAAAAGGTTAGTTCTCCTCTTAGGAGGAGTTTTAACAGTCGGTTTTGCCGCTCGGCTATCCTTCTCGGGATCAGCATCGGCCCAGACCGAATACACCATCCGCCAGGGTGCAGAGCTTGACCGTGAGCCTTTTGCGTGGACGCTTAGACTTAGTCCCACACTAACTCTCTGGAAAGTGCCGCTGAGCTTCGGATTTATGCTTTCTTCCTACGACGTGGTGGATTACCGCCAGCCGTTCAACCGGTTCGGGCTTTCCGCGGCCTCTTTTGGATTCCAGGGACTTAAGTTCAGCGCTCCCTGGCTGGGGATTGAGATCCTTGACGCGCGGCCGTCATACAGCTCATTAACCCTTTCCGGCATCAATGTTCGCGGTGCAGCGATTGATCTAAAACCGGGCTGGTTCCGGCTCTCGGCTGCAGCAGGACAAGTCCAGCGCGGGGTGACAGGCTCTGATTCCACAGACGTAGCCTACCGCCGCTGGCTGGCCGCGGGCAGGTTAGGCGTCGGCAAGGAGGAGAAGAGCCATCTGCATCTGCACTTCCTAAGAGCCTGGGATGATTCCGCTTCCATTCCTCCCTATCTCGGCATCGTGACCGACGGCGGTCAGACCGATACGGTCGAACTCGAATACCCTATTGAGAACTCGGTTGCTTCGCTGGAGGGTGAGCTTTCCCTGATTGACGGCAAACTCTCCTTCGACGGCGAACTGGCCGGATCGGCCTATAACCGCGACATGCGGACTGCCGAAGTCGAAACGGATCTACTCAGTTGGCTGCCATCGGTAATCTTCCAGCCGCGCCTGACCAGTCAGGCAGATTGGGCGGCTAAGACGGGAACCGAGCTTTCACTTGGCAATACCCAGGTCGGTTTTAACTTCGAGCAGATAGGCTGGGGCTTTGAGTCTGTAGGAATCTCCTTTGTAAACCAGGATACCCGCACCTGGAGCGCTTCCTTCTCGCATATGTTTGCCAAGCCCTTCCCGATCAGCTTTGATCTTTCCAGTGAGCTTGAGCGCGACAACCTTGACGGCATGAAGTCCGTTATTACCCGCACCCAGGGTGGGACGGTAAACTTCGGTCTCTATCCACAAAAGTCTCCCAACTTGACTGTTGGTTATTCTCCTTTTCTCCGCAAGGCTCCAGAGGATACGGCAACGCTGGTTGAGGAGGTGGATGATATCACCCACTCGGCCTGGGCTTCCTCTAGCTTCAGCTTCAGTATCGGCGAGCGCTCCCAGAGCCTGAACCTTGCATTCTCCCTCTCTCTCCTTGACGACCAGATCAATCCCGATCGTGAATTCCTCAACTGGAGTACCACCTTCAGTGGCCGTCACCAGATCATCGAGATTCTTTCCGCCCACTGGAGTGGGGGGGCAAGCAGCAACCAGGGCGCAGATACCGTTACCATCTACAACGCCGGTTTAGGCTCAACCCTCTCCTTGTGGCAGAACCGTTGGCGTACTTCCCTTGACGGATTCTCCAACATCACCGCCGGCTCGCCTGAGAACAAGTTTACCCTGCGTCTGCAGAGCGGGGTAGAGGTGTTCAAGAACTTCAATATTGATCTCACCGGTCAGTTTATTACTTATCATGGTGAGACTAACCCTGAGGACTACACCGAGTTGCTTGGCCGGGTAGGGGTAAGCTACCTGTGGTAAACTAAAAGTTGATTGACGCAAGACCGCCCCTTCATTTCCTCTCGACCTCCACCTCGGGTGGGATAATGGTATGTGGAACAGACATGTGTGTCCCCGTCGGGTACTTCTGTCTGTTCTAAAAGATAACGGCGCAGACAAGAATGTCTGCGCTACATTCTTTCTCCCAACCCTAGCCAGTCTTCCCTCTTTAACTCCATCAACAGCCTGCCTTGGGCAACGCTTTGTGTGCACGAGGCGTCTGAATAATAGCATGTAGTGCGAACCTCAGCGTGCCCCTTTCGGGTATCAGGTTTGCTTTTTTTGTAAGTCTAAAGGAGATCCCCTCCTTTTCAAATACCTCCCTCACTCTCTTCCCCTGGTAACGATCTCTTGGCGCACAGACCATGGGGGCTTGACAATTCCTTCTACGCTTGTATTCTTATCAGAATAAGCTGACATCAAGCCTTGGAGGAACGATGAAGAACTTTGCCATAATTGCAGGGGTGCTGGGAATGGCCTTAAGCGCTCAAGCACAGTACGGGATAGCCCCGGGATCAATTGCTAGGGAGCAAGCGGAACCTTCTCCTACACAGACCTATCTCCATGTTCTTCCCGCAGAGGAGGACACCTTTGCAACCTACATCTACACCTTCGGGGATATTGTTATCTTCTCCTATGAGGATTCAGCGCGGGCAGAGATTGCTGACCAATCAGGTAATGTCATCTGGTCAGGGAATTTGAATGCCGATGAGTATGCGTTTAGACGAACCGGGGAAGGTATATATCAGGTTCGTTGCAACAAGGAGTTCTCGGTTCTCATTGGTGATCCTTTAAGTCAGATTGTTCAAGGTTGGTACGCGGTGGATCAGCACTCGAGGCCGCTTTCGAACAAGTTTCTCACGGTGATGCAAGGCTCGTGGGTTTCTGCCGCTCATGCCGGCCGTGAGCGGTTTTGTGTGTTCGCCTACCATGACAATACCGATGTGACCGTTAAGAATCTGGTTGACGGAACGGTCATCTGGACTGGAACCCTGGATAGCCTGCAACGTTGGGAGAAGAGGAGGTCTGTGCAAGCAGGTCTTCCCGTTTCGGTGGAGGCTACCAAGGAGGTATCGGTACTTTCCTACGGCGATTGCGGTTACTACGCCCCAGCGTTCAACGGAACATTCACCGGTCGTGACTTTATTACCTTCTGCGGCGACCTGGGTGGTACCGATATGCAGCCCTGGCCGCAAGCCCTTAAGGTGATCCCGTGGGAGGATAATACCAACGTAGTTGTGACTGATCTTGATAATCCCGCAGACACTTTGTGGAAATTCTTCGTTGCCAAAAAGGGGGATATCCAATCGAGGAACTACGTCGGCCGTTTCCTGAAGGTTCATGCGGACAGGGATATATCCTGTGCCCTTGTTCCGGGACGACCCTCAGGGTATTATTATCTCGTTCGCTCGATTGATCGCAACGGCTTAGGGATGGGAACCGAGTTCTATATTTCCACTCTCGGTGCTTGGAGTCCCGATTCTACCGTGGACGGTAAGATCGACCTCTTTGCCTTTTACGATGATACCGAGGTTAAGATCTTCGAGATGCCGGACGAGAGAGATCCTGTCTGGAGCGGAACCCTTGATAAAGGTGGGCATCAACGTTTAATGACGGATTGGGCCACCTACAAAGTTGAGGCTACACGTGGTGTAGCCGTTATAGAGAGCGCTGGTGATAGGGCAGGTGCCGACTTCCTGCCGTTGTGGTTTGCGATTCACCCTGACGTTGCCGCCTACCCGAATCAGTTTAAGGATACCGAGTGTCTGGTTCCCACCAGCCAAACAGATGCCAGCGCCTACGAGGTCTACGTCGAGAACAACGGCAACATATGGGACGTTATCAACATCTTCACAGAGAACAGCGATTCTTTAAACTTCAGCACCTCCCTTTCCGACGAGTTGATATCGGAAGAGCGTCGTCTAGCGACAGAGTCTAGATCTCGTTTGTCTCCGTATCATTCCTTCAATAACGACATTT